>CALGIB010000030.1 GCA_937915955.1 uncultured Pseudomonadota bacterium | reverse complement strand
GCGAGCACGGGGGTCGAGTAGCGGCCGACGACCTTGCGGCGATCGGCCAGGGGCTCCCCCCGGGTGGCCTCAGCGGCCTGCCAGAGGGCCACCAGATCGGCCTCCCCGTCCAGTCGGACGGCCTCGATCGCATAGGCGGTGCGCGCCTGAGCGGCGCCCAGCCCGGTGGCGGCCCGGGCCGGTCGGGGATCGGCCACCCCCGAGCCCACGTACAGGTTGAACCAGGCACGGGCCATCAGCGTGTCCAGGGCCTCGGCCTCGACCCCCTCGGGGGCGGCGACCAGCGCGGTGCGGCTGATGGTCTCGAACTCGGACATCGCCGAGGCCACCCGCGCGGGCTGATCCGAGCGCAGCGCGGGGTCCGGCGGCAGCCCCCAGGCCGAGTGCGTGACGCAGTTCCGGGCGAACTGACCGGCCTCGGCGCAGTGCCGAAGCGACAGGTCGGTGTAGCCCGAGCGACCCAGCTCCTCGCCGGCCCGGAAGTGGCACTCGTCCAGCCAGGTGCCAGGCTCGAGGTGCGAGCAGGCCTGGCGGGCGACCTGGTCCTGGCCTCGACCGGCGTGGTCGGCGGCCACCTGGACCAGGCAGGTGGTGCGCAGACCGGGCAGCTCGTTGGCGAGGCAGTCCTCGACCGGTCCTTGGGCCACCGGCTGGCTCGAGGCGCAGGCCAGGAGCCAGATCACGGCGTGCTCCGGCGCGGCTCGCGCTTGGGCGCGCCCAGGTGCGGACGCCCCAGGACCTGCTGACACTGGCGCTCGCCCAGGGGGGTCTTCACCCGAGGACAGAGGCGGCTGCCCAGCGAGGGGTCGGCCACGGCCAGCTCGATGATGAGCAGGTCGCGCTCGTCCGCGGGCTGCACGCCGTCGAGCAGGTCGTCCAGGTCGCCGCTGCCCCTGGGCATCTCGAAGTGCTCGACCCGACAGGCCGTGCGCGAGGTCGGCGAAGAGAGCTGGGAGCAGCCCTCGAACGAGCGCGGCTCGGGCTCCCCGCAGGCCAGCAGGAGCCAGATCAGAGCAGCGTCCGGGGGCCCCAGGGCACGGGCTTGCCCTCGCGAATGCTGGCGAAGTTCTCGCGGCCGATGGCCGCCTCGCCGCTGTCCAGGCAGTGCTCGTAGGCCACCGCCTCGAGCTCGCGGCGCTGGTCCGGCCCCAGACCCACGCCCTCCACCGCGGCGTGCTTGAAGGCGGCGATGGCGGTGGGGCTGTTCCGCGAGACCCGGGCGGCCAGCGCGCGCGCCCTGTCGAGGCCGGCGTCGACGTCCTCGCAGACCTCCTGCACCAGGCCGATGCGCGAGGCCTCGTCCGCGGAGATGCGCTCGCCGGTCATGCCCAGGCGCATGGCCTGAGGCAGCCCGATGAGCGCGGACAGCTCGGAGCTGCCGCCCGCCCCCGGCAGGATGCCCAGGCCGGTCTCGGGCAGCCCGAAGGAGGCCTCGGCGCAGGAGATCCGGTAGTCGCAGGTGATCAGGTATTCGGTGCCCCAGCCCAGCGCGACGCCGTTGACCACCGCGACGTGGAACAGGGGCAGCCGGCGCCACTTCGCCAGGACGGCCCGCTGACGACGCACGTGGGCGGCGACCTCGTCCCGCGACCAGCCCCCGCGCTCGGTGACGTTCGCGCCCGCGATGAAGATCGGCGTGCCGCGCCCGGAGCGCCGCCGACTGAAGCTGATCAGGGCCCGCACGGAGCCGTCCCCGGACAGCTCCCCGAGCAGCGCCTCGAAGGCGGACAGCTGGGCCGAGCCCATCTCGTTGGCCTTGCCGTGGTCGAACTCGAGCAGGGCGACGGCCCCCTCACGGACCAGCTGGAACTGGAAGTCGGACACGTGCACCTCGTCGAAGACAGCAGGGTCCGCTATCCGGTCTCCCATGCTGCTGCTCCTGCTGGCCTGTGGCCCCTCCAGCCTCGACGAGGCCACCCGCTACGACGACATCTCCCGCCTGATCGAGGGCGGCGCCCTGAGCGGCCGGACCGGGCTGGCGCTGCGCGATCGAGGCCTGGGTCCCGAGCTGGCCGAGCTGATCGCGAGCACGCCCAACGACCTGGTGGAGCTGGACCTGCGCGGCAACCTGATCGGGACCCGGGGGGCCATGGCCCTGGCGAACAGCTCGGAGCTGAGCGGCCTGGAGACGCTGATCCTGGCTCCGGGCAGGGTCTACGTGGACGGCAACCGCATCGGGGACGCGGGGGTCGTCTCGCTGGCCGAGAGCTCAGGCCTGGGCGCGCTCACGAAGCTGGACCTGACGAAGAACGAGCTGGGCCCCAAGGCCGGCGCGTCACTGGGCTGGGGCCCGCCAGCGCTGACCACGCTCATCCTGGACAGCAACGCGCTGGGTGACGCGGGCGCGGGCGGGGTCTCGACGCGGGAGCTGGACACGCTGCACCTGGGCTGGAACGGCGTGACCGACGACGGCGCCATCGCGCTCGCCTCGGGCTCGTTCACCACGCTGCTGCTGGCCCACAACGAGATCGGTCAGGCCGGCGCGGACGCGCTGGCGGCGGGGCTGCCGAAGACCGGGACGCTCTACCTGGCCGGCAACGGGATCCCCGACACGTCGGGGCTCGAGGACCGGTTCGGCGCGGGGCTGCGGCTGGAGTAGGGCGCCCCAGACCACCATGCCCGCGCCCAGCGACAGCACCCTGCCCAGCCCCAGCGAGCTCAGCGAGGCCCCGTCGTTCAGCGCCAGCAGACGACCGAAGGTGTCGGGTCGACTCGACAGCGAGCGGATCAGCCGAGCCCGCAGCGGGGGGTTGCGGGCTGCAAACAGCAGCAGGTGCATCATCGTCAGCGGCAGCCGGACCAGCTCGGCGTGCTCCTGGACGTAGAAGCGCAGGTCGCCCGCCTGGATGGCGCGCACCAGCGAGGCGGCCTGCTGGAAGCCCAGCGACAGGCCCTCGCCGGTGAGCGCGTCCAGGTAGCCAGCGGCGTCGCCGACCAGCGCCAGGCGCCCCGAGACCACCGAGCTGACCCGCTGGTGCAGCGGGCCCGCGCCCAGGTCCTGGCTGTCCACCGGCGCCCCCTCGAGCCGCCGCTGCAGCCGGGGGAAGCGCTCCAGCAGCTGGTCGAAGTGAGCCTTCTCCCCGCTCCACAGGAAGGCGACGCCCACCCGTCGAGGCCCCACCGGTGTGACGTAGGCCTCTACCCCCGGCGCCCAGTGCACCTCGACGAAGTCCGTCCACGGCGAGACCGCGTAGTGGCGACGCAGGCCGAAGCGGGGCCTCGGCCCGGGCCCCAGCGACAGCCCCCCCAGCTTGCGCAGGCCCGAGTGCAGGCCGTCCGCCGCCAGGATCCAGCGCGACGAGAACAGGCCCTCGCTGCAGAGCACGCCCTCGGGCGAGAGCCCCGTGACCCGCGCGCCCAGGTGGACCGGGACGCCCTCGCGCCGCGCGGCCTCCCATAGGCCGCGGTGGAGGTGGACCCGACGCAGCCCCAGCCCCGGACCCGCGGGGAAGCGCCCCTCGGCCACGGACAGCTCGTCGATCCAGCGCACGCCCACGAAGGGGGAGCAGCCGTCCTGGTCGATGTCCACGTTCAGGTCGCGCAGGATCTCGACGCCGCCCGGCATCAGCCCCTCGCCGCAGGCCTTGTCGATGGGCAGCTTCCTGCGCTGCTCGAGCACCTGCACGTCCATGCCGGCGCGCGCGGCGAGCAGCGCGGTCACCAGACCGACGGGCCCGGCGCCGACCACCGTGATCAACGTCGAGCTCGCAGGTAGGCGAGCGCCGAGCCCGCCATGATGCCGGCGACCTTGAGCAGGCCGACCTGGTCGGGGGGCACCAGCTCCCCCGCCCGCCACAGCGCCAGGGCCTGGCCGCGTCGGATCTTGCCGCTGCTGGTGCGCGGCAGGGTGCCGGGAGACAGCTCCAGCACCAGGTCCGCCTTCAGCCCCGTGACCCGCAGCACCTCGTCGATGCAGGCCTGGGGCAGGGCCTCGATCTGCTCGGCCGTGGCGTCCGAGGCGTGCTCGACGAAGAGCAGGAGGCGCTCGCCCGGGGCGCCCTCGGGTCGGTAGCTGGCCGCCGCCACGCAGCCGGTCCGGACGCCCGCCACGACGTCACAGGCCTGCTCGAGGGGGTGCGGCGCGTGGTTGCGACCGCGCAGGATGAGCACGTCCTTCTTGCGCCCGGTGACGAAGAGCTCGCCCTGGTGAATGAAGCCCAGGTCGCCGGTGTCCAGCCAGCCGCCTCGCAGGGCCAGGGCGGTCAGCTCGGGCTCTCCCAGGTAGCCGTCCATCAGCGAGGGGCCGCGGGCCAACACGGTGCCGACCCGTCCCTCGGGCAGGTCGACGTCGCCCTCGGTCACCACGCGCAGCTCGAAGTGCTGCACGGGTCCGCCCACGCTCACCAGCTCGATGCCCGCAGGGTCCGCCACCGCGCGCCCGGCTGCCAGCTCGTCCCGGTCGAAGCGCCGTCCCAGGAAGGGCTGCTCGATGGGGCTGAAGCTCACCGCCAGGCTGGCCTCGGACAGGCCGTAGACCGGGGTCAGGGCCTCGGGCCGCAGCCCCCAGCGCGCGAAGCGCTCGGTGAAGGCGCGCAGCACCTCGGGCGCCACCGGCTCAGCGCCGTTCAGCGCCGTTCGCCAGCGCGACAGGTCCACGCCGTCGAGCTGCTCGTCCTGGATGCGCTCGACGCAGAGCGCGAAGGCGAAGTTCGGCGCGGGCGAGACCGTGCCGCCGTAGGTCGAGAGGGCCCGCAGCCAGACCGCCGGTCGCGCGATGAAGCTCTCGGGCCCGATCAGGGTCAGATCGCCGGGGTGCACCAGGGCCGGGAACACGCAGCCGATGAGCCCCATGTCGTGGTACAGCGGCAGCCAGCTGCAGCCGGCCTGGGGGCTCACGGACTCGTCGACCCCGCCGGTCACCTCGTGCTCGAGGATGCGGGTCTGGGCCATCACCGCGGCGTGCGAGAGCGCCACGGGCTTGGGCTCCACGGTGGTGCCCGAGGAGAACTGCACCATCGCCAGGTCCGAGGCGACCGGCAGGCGCACCGCCAACGAGGCGGGCGGGAGCTCCTCGAGCGTGCGGACGCCCAGGCTGGGGCGGGCCAGCTCGTCGGTGCGGCCCAGGACGCGCTTGACCCGAGCCTCGGCCAGGACCAGGCGGGCCGAGGCCAGCTCGATCATCCGGGCGGTGCGCTGGTGGTACTCCTCCATCCGGCCCAGGCGCACCGGCGGGTAGACCGGGGTGGGCACCGCGCCGGCCAGCACGCAGCCGAAGAAGGCGTCGAAGAACTCGATGCTGGTGGAGAACACCAGGATGACGCGCTCACCGGGCTCGATGCCCAGCGCGAGCAGCCGGCCCGAGCAGGCCATGGCCCGCTGCCGGATCTGGGACCACGGGTAGTACGTGGGCCGCTCCCGCCGGTCGAGGAAGCGCAGCCCCCGGTGATCGGTGGCCTCGTGGAGCAGCAGGGCCGAGGCCAGCGTCTCGCCGCTCACGGCGCCTCGATGCGCCGGCGCAGCACGTCGACGAGATCCCCGACCGTCTCGATGCCGTCCTCGTCCCCCTCCTCCAGGCACACGTCGAAGTGGTTCTCCAGCTCGACGACCAGCGTGAGCTGGCGCATGGAGTCCAGCTCCAGAGCCTGGACCAGCGGCGTAGCGAGCTCGATCTCGCCCTCGAAGTCCAGGTGCTCGGCGGCGACGCTGCGCACGCCCTCGAGGATGTCCTCTTCGTTCATCGGAGCCTCATGGGAGCACCCGAGGGCGCTCC
>CALGIB010000029.1 GCA_937915955.1 uncultured Pseudomonadota bacterium | reverse complement strand
GGTGTCGTCGTACCAAAGCTGGTGGGTGCTGCTGGGGAAGCAGTAGGCGGCCTCGGTCTGGCTGTCGTACATGCGCCCCAGCGCCTCGCACTCCGGCACGGCCTCGACCATCGTGACGGCCGTGCCGTCGGCGGTCGCCGTGCCCGGGACGGCGGTGCTGGTCGAGGGCCAGTCGCGGCCGTACAGCGGGAGGCCCAGGATGATGCGGTCATCCGGCGCGCCCCAGGTCCGGTAGTCGTCCACCGACCACTCCAGGCTGTAGGCCGACCAGGGGTCTCCCCCGCGCAGCGGTGCGCCGGGGCCGGGGTTGCTGCCGCTCCAGTGGTAGCCGTAGCCCATGATGAACAGGGCGTCCCCGGCGTAGGCCAGCGCGTCGTAGTCGTAGGCGCCGTTCCAGTCGATGGCGGGGGTGGCGACCACGACCTCGTCCACGCGCTCCTTGAGCTCGCCCACCAAGGCGACCAGATCGTCCTTGAGGCTCGACGACATGCCCTCGCAGTCCACCGAGACGCCGTGGGCGCCGTAGGCGTCGACCAGATCGGCCAGCTCGCCCACCAGCTTGCTGCGCTTGCTCGCGCTGGGCAGCACCGAGGCCATCACGTCGTCGTCGAAGCAGGTCAGGGTCAGGTGCACCTTGACGCCGTGGGGCGCGGCGAGCTCCATGGCGCGGGCGGCGTTGTTGGTCCAGTTCGAGGTGGCGCTGACGCTGCCGTCGGACTCCAGGTCGACCCAGAAGATGGCGACGTGGGTGAGCCGGGCCCAGTCCAGGTCCTCGAGATCGCCGGCCCAGGTGGCCCAGTAGCCGTAGACCCAGACCTGGGGCGGAGGTCCAGGCACCGCCCTGGGCCGGGCGATGGGGCTCGGGACGGCCGGCTGGAGGAGGCGCTGCTCCTCATGGGCGCCGGCCAGGGCCAAGGAGATCCACAGCATTCCAGCGGTCTACCACGCCTACCTGAGCACGCTCGCGATCTCTGCCCGTTGGCCGATCACGGACCTCGCCAGCGCGAACTGACCCCTCGCCCGGAGCAGGTTGTGGTCCCCCCTCGTCGGAGCCACGTCGGCGCTCCAGCCGAAGTAGGACTCCTCCAGCGCGTCCGCGGCGAAGCGCGCCGTCAGCTCCAGGCAGATGCGCTCGATGCCCGCGCCCAGCTGCTCGCGCACCTCGGCCGGCTGCGGGCTCTCGGCCAGGTAGGCCCGGGCGCTCGCCTCGAACAGCTCTACGCTGAACACCGTCTCGCCGCTGTCCTCGGCTGCTGGGTTGCACCAGCTCCGCCAGGCGTCCCCAAGCTCCACGGACAGGGGCAGCCGCCCCATCGTGTCCAGGTCCAGCAGGCACAGGCCCTCGCCCGCCTCGGAGAAGCGCAGGTTGCTGATCTTCAGGTCCCCGTGCGCGACCCGCGTAGGCTGCGCCAGGCTCCCCTGCCAGCCGTCCCAGGCCTCGAAGAGGTCCATCGCCAGGGCCTCGACCTGCTCGAACAGGCGGTGCCCGCCGTGGCTGGCCAGCGCGATCCGCAGCACCTCCATGTGGTGCGGCGTGTGATGCGCCAGGGGTCGAGAGAACACGAACTCGTGGTCCAGGTCCTCGGTCGCTCGGTGCCAACGAGCCACCAGGCGACCCGCCTCGGCCGCTAGCTTCGGGTCGCTGAGCTTGTGGTGCGAGACCCCCGGGACCCAGCTCAGCATGCGCCAGGGGCCTTCGCAGAGCGCGCCCGCGCCGGTGCGCAGCAGCCGGGGCGTGAGCAGTCCCCGGGCAGCGACGTGCGCGGTCACGGCCTCGATGTCCTCATTCACCCGGGGCGGGAAGATCGGGTTCACCCTCTGGAGCACGGCCTGTGGAGGATCCCCGACCACATAGGTGTCGTTGATGAGCCCGCCGAGCAGAGGCCGGACGGGGAGGTCGGCCAGATCAGGCCAAGCGTGAACCGGAGGTGGACTGGACATGTCAAGAGTTTAGGATACGATCGCCTGTCTGTCCGTGGGCGCCTCCGCCGCCCGCACCCTGCCTCTCGAGGACTCCAACATGATTCGTCTCTCCAGCGCGCTCTTCTTCACCCTCGCCCTCGCCGCCACCTGCAAGCGCAACCGGAACGAGATCACCGAGCTCCCGGACGACATCACCTCGGGCCAAGGCGCCGACGCCGACGGCGCGGACGCTGCCCCCATCAAGTCCGTCCCGGACCACGTGCAGAGCATCGTGGGCAACTTCCAGCGCGTCTTCTTCGACTTCGACAAGAGCGAGCTGTCCCCCGAGAGCCGCTCGGCGCTGGACGCCAACGTCGCGCTGCTCCAGACCCACGTGGGCGTGAAGGTCCAGATCCAGGGCCACGCCGACGAGCGCGGGGCCACCGAGTACAACGTCGCCCTGGGCAACCGGCGCGCCGAGGCCGTCAAGGACTACCTGATCAACCAGGGCATCGCTCCCAGCCGCCTGACCGTCGTCAGCTACGGCGAGGAGGCCCCGCTTGAGGGCGGCAGCAACGAGCGCGCCTGGTCCAAGAACCGCCGCGCCGAGTTCGTCGTCACCTGGGGCGCCGACGGCGCGGTCAAGAGCAGCACCGACTGAGTCGACCGCTGTACGACAGTCACGGTCACCTGGACCTGCTGCCCGACCCGGCGCGGGCCCTGGTCGAGGCCCGCGCGCTCGGGGTCGCGGGCATGCTCGTCCCCGGCACCCACGCCCGGAGCTGGGAGTCCACCCGCGCCCTCTGCGCCGAGCACAGCGTCGACCTGGCCCTGGGGGCCCACCCCTGGTTCCTGGACGAGGCCGCCCGCGCGCCGACGGCCGAGGATCTCACAGGCTGCGTGGCGCTGGGTGAGATCGGGCTGGACAGGCCCCACGCCAAGGCCCACGGAGGCTGGGACCGTCAGCTGCGCCTGCTCCGCCAGCAGCTCGAGCTGGCCGTCGAGTTGGACCTGCCCGTGGTGCTGCACGTCGTGAAGGCCCACGGCCCGATGCTCGAGGAGCTGCGGCGCCTCGGACGGGTTCGAGGCCTCCTCCACAGCTTCATGGGGCCGACCGAGCTCCTGTCGCCATACTCCGCGCTGGGGCTCAAGTTCAGCTTCGGCCCCGCCGTGATGCGCGCCGGGGTCCGCCGTGGCCTCGAGGCGTTGAGGGCCTGCCCTCGGGACCTGCTGTTGTTCGAGAGCGACGCCCCCGACGGGGGTAGGCCCGCTGCCCTGCCCGACCTGGTCGCCTTCGCCAGCGCCCTGCGCGGCGAAGCCGTCGGAGCCGTGCGACCCTTCTGAGCGGAGGCGCGGACGCTGCTGCTGCTCGCTTGCACCGGCCCCAAGCTCGACAGCTCTGGGGAGCCGACTGTCCTGCGGGCGCGGACACCAGCATCCAGTGCTGGGGGGAGCGTGGCTTCGAGGCCCCACAGCTCGCAGCCAGAGCAGACGCGACGGCGTGGGTGGAAGTCTACTCCCGCTGCCGAAGGCTCCAGTCGGCGTCCTCGGCGAGGACGAGCCAGTCCGAGGTGCGGGTCTCCAGCCAGGGCTCGCGGCGGCGGTCGATCAGGACCAGCCCCTCGGGCTGCAGTCGCCCATGCTCGTACCGCGCCCACTCGTCATCGGTGTAGAGCCAGACCCGGTGGTCCACGCGCACGGTCCAGGCGGGGTGCCGCCAGCGCACCAGACCTGCGACCCGGTAGGTGGCGTTGAGCTCGCCGGGAGGGAGCCGGTCCAGCGCCTCGAGCACCTCGATGGGGGCCTGAGGCTCCAGCCAGGCGTCGCTGAGCCGGTCGGTGGGCGGCCCGGCCACCCAGGGGGCGAAGCGCACCAGGCCCAGCGCGCAGACGGCGCCCATCAGGACCAGCGCGTGGCGGCCGAAGCGAGGCTCCTCCCCAAGCGCCGACCCCTTCCAGGCCGGGATCCAGCCCGCGAGCAGGGGTCCGGCCACCAGCCCGAACCAGGCCACGTGGCGGACCGAGCCCAGCGCGAGCAGGCCCAGCACGCCGGCCAGCGCGAGCTCCAGCGGGGCGGGCCTTCGGCGCAGGCCCACGCCCAGCGTGACGACCAGGCCGAAGAACAGACGGACGCCGATCGGCGTGAGCAGCTCGGGCGAGGACCACTCGTCCAGGCCTCGGGCGGCCGGCTGGCTGCTGTTCTGAAAGACGTAGCCGAGCAGGCGGAAGGTGAACGGGTTGAGCAACCAGGCCGAGGCTGCGACGGCCGCGCGACGAGGGCTGGGATCACGAACCAGCGCCAGGGCGGGGGCCAGCACGAAGCTGCCGTGCAGGTTGGCCCACAGCACGGTCAGCGCGCCGACCTGCCAGGTGCGCGGCGCGACCAGCACCGCCGCCGCGAGCAGGAAGGCCAGCGTCTGCGGGCGCATGGCCGTGTTCTGCAGCATCAACGTCGATGCGACGAAGACGGCCACGCCCGCCCCGAGCCCAGCCCCCCGAAGCCAGCCGAGCCGCCCCACCAGCGCCAGCGCCAGCGCGACGAAGAGCCCATTGGCGGCCACAAGCAGGGGCCAGCCGCCCAGCCCGTAGCCCCACCAGGCCAGGCGTTGAAAGAGCCAGCTGCCGTTGACGTGCTCGCGGCCGGCGGCCCAGGTCCCGGTCTCGACCGAGAACACCCCGTCCCGGGCCAGCCCCAGGTAGCCGGGCATGTCCGAGGCCGGGACCGCGGTGCCGAGCGTGACCATGACGAGGATGAGCCCCGAGCCCAGCGCCAGCGCCAGGCCCAGGGAGTCACGCTGGGACGGCCAGTTCACCGCCGCAGACTACGACGACGACTCGACGAGGGCGTTCGCCGCCCAGCCCGCCGCGACCCCCGCGGGGGTGCGACCGGAGGCGCGCAGCGCCGTAGGGACGCAAGGGGGGCGCGAGCCCCCCTCCAGGGAGTCCGACGGCGAAGAGACGACGAGGCCCCCGAGGAGGACGAGCCGAGGACTCGGGAGCGGCGGGCGCGGACGCTCGAGGAGAC
>CALGIB010000028.1 GCA_937915955.1 uncultured Pseudomonadota bacterium | reverse complement strand
CATCCAGCTCCAGATTCTCCTGGCCGCTGGCCTGCCGATGCCGATGACCCAGGACGAGATCAAGGTCCACGGCCACGCGATCGAGGTCCGGATCAACGCCGAACACCCCTTCACGTTCCGGCCCTCGCCAGGGCGCATCACGGGCTACCACCTGCCGGGCGGACCAGGCCTTCGTGTGGACTCGGCGGTCCACGAACAGGCGATGGTGCAGCCCTACTACGACTCGCTGGTCGCTAAGCTCATCGCCTGGGCACCCACGCGCGAGCTGGCGATCCGAAAGATGCAGGCGGCGCTCGAGGAGTGCGTGGTCGAAGGCATCGACACCACGCTCGACCTGCAGAAGGAGCTGCTCGCCTCCGCGGCCTTCCGGGATGTGCGCATGTCCACGCGCTGGATCGACGACTGGTTGGTCCGCCGTAAGGGCTGATTCCCGCGCGGTGTGGCAACATTCGGCCCCCGACCGATGAGCGGAGCGGGGTCAGGAGGAAGCAGGGTGGCCGTCGACAAGAACGCGCTGGAGCAGCGGGCGCTGACCTTTCTCTCGCGAGGTCAGGTCGACCGGGCCGTGAGCGCCTACATCGCCATCCTCAAGGCCGACCCGCGTGACCGACGCATTCGCCAGAAGCTCGCCGAGGCCTACCTGAAGGTCGGGCGCGGCGCGGACGCCGAGCGGCAGTTCCGGCAGCTGGCCCGAGCCTACGCTCACGATGGCAACCACCGCGCGGCGATCTCGGTCCTCAAGCGCCTGATGGAGCTGCTTCCGAAGGACCTCGAGCTGGTGGGCCAGCTGGCCGAGGCCCACTTCGCCGCTGGGAACCGCAGCGACGCGCTGCCGCTGTACCGAAAGGCCTGGGACATCACCTGGCGGGTGGACATCATCAAGGCCATCCCGTTCGGCGAGCAGGTGCTCGTGCTCACGCCCGGCGATCAGCAGTTCCTGGTCGACATGGCGGAGTCCTGCCTCTCCGTGAACATGCGGGACAAGGCCTACGAGCTCTATATGCGGGCGATTCGTGATCTCCGGCGTCGCGGTCAGTCCGAAGACGTCGGTCGCATGGCGCTCCGGGCCCTCGCCATCCGCCCTGACGACCCCAGCCTGCTCAAGGCCGCCGCCGAGGCGGCCCTCGACGTGGGTGATCACGACATGGCGCTCAGCCACCTGGTGCCGGCGCTGGAGCGCAGCCCCGAGGACGCGGACATCCTCGAGCTCGTCGCGCGGTGCTACGAGTCCCAGGGGGACGCCCAGCTCGCTCCGACGCTGGTCCGCCTGGCCCAGGCTTGCGAGTCCCAGGGGCTGGCCGAGCGTTGGCTGGCCGCGGTGCAGCAGGCCCAGGCGCTGGGTGTGAGCGGGCTCGACAGGGATCTGGCTCGGGCCTCGGGCGCGGCGGAGCGGGCCCGGTTCCGGCTCTGGAACCTGCCGGAGGCCGAACCCCAGACCGAGGGCTCGCTCCGCATCTGTGTCCGAGCCGAGGTGATGACGCGGTATGGCTTCCGGGGCCGCGCGCTGGACGAGCTCCGAGACGCCCTGGTGCGGGATCGCTCCGCGGCCGTGCTGGCCTGGGCGACGGAGATCTTCATCGCCGAGGGCGAGACCGAGGACGGGCTGCAGTGGGCGTCCGAGCTGCTCGAGGCGCTGGGCGGAGACTCGGCGCGATCCGCCGCGCGGCGGATCCACGCGCTGGGTGGCCCGGATCCTGGCTTCGACGAAGCGCCGCCCGAGCAGGCGGCCCACGCGCCCGTCGAGGACGCCGACGACGAGTTGATCGACGACGAGCTGATCGACGACGACGACACCGCACCTCAAGCGGAGGCCGACCCTGCGGCGTCCAGCCCCGAGCCTGACGAGGAGCTGAATCCCTTCGGCTCCGGCTCAGACCCCTTCGACGACGTCTTTCGCGAGGGTGGGACCTTCGCCGAGGTCGACCCGGACGAGATGCCTCCGCTGGACGAACTGGCCCTGGACGACCCCTTCGCCGAGGCCGCGGCGCCCGAGCCCGATCCGCCGGTGGCGGCGGAGGGCTCCGGCACCGTCGAAGAGGCCGCGTCGATGATCGGCATGGGCTTGTTCTCGCAGGCGGCTCGAGCGCTTCGCGACGTCGACGGGCTCCGCGCTGCGGCGCTCCGGTCGATCTGCCAGCGCGAGCTCGCGACCCCGCACGAGGCCTTCGACGAGCTTCGGGACCACATCGACGACGCGGACGAGGCCGACGAAGGCTACCCGGAGGCGCTCTTCGAGCTAGCTGAGCTCGGCGCTCGGGCGGGGAAGCAGAAGCTGGCTCTGCGCACGCTCCGGGACCTCGAGGAGGGCCACCCGGACTTCCGCCGCAACGAAGTCCGAACCCGGATCAAGCTGCTCAAGCGGCTGCTCGGCTGAGAGCTTGCTCAGGCCGTTCGAGCGGTTACCTTTGGCGGGTTCGCGGGTGTAGCTCAGTTGGTAGAGTCCGAGCTTCCCAAGCTCGTTGTCGCGGGTTCGAGTCCCGTCGCCCGCTCCATTCGTGATGGTTTATAGCCGCAGACGCCCTGGCAGGACTTCCTCCCAGGGCGTTCGTGCTCTGGAGCTCCCCGGCGGTGTCTGAGAACCAGGAGGACAGCGCCGTGGCCCGACCCCGCTGGCGCCGTCGGCTCCTCAGGCTGTTGGCGTCGGTGTTCGTCCTGGCCGGCGCGCACGCGCTCGTGACTTCGCCCCGCTTCGGGGGCTGGCTGGCCTCTGGCGTCGAGCTCGCGGCGGCCGAGGCCCTCGGCGAGGACGTGCTGCTGGGGCAGGTGCAGCTTGAGCTCGCGCCTCCGCGGGCGCACGTGGCCGGACTGGTGGTCAGCAGCAGCCGCGACGGCACACCGCTCTTCAGCCTCCAGGATGCAACCGTCGAGCTCGGGTGGTCGGGGGGGCCCGTGGTCCAGGAGCTCGTCCTCCGACGACCGAGCCTGCTCCTCCGCGTCGGTGCCGAGGGGCTCACGGACTTCGCGGGGCTGGCCACCAGCGAGGACGAGGCCCTCACCGAGCTGCCCTTCGAGCGACTTCGGCTCGTCGGCGGGGAGCTCAGCGTCGAGGGCCAGGACGGGGAGATCGTCGGGCTGTCTGGTCTGGACCTGGACGAGGAGGGGCTGCGGCTCGTGGAGCTGCGGCTCCCCGGGGGCCTGGGCGCCCAGGGACTGAGCTGGCCCGAAGCGCGGGTCGGGGGGGCCGGTGTGGAGCTGCCCCGGATCTCGGCGGATCTCGGCGTGGTGGAGATCTCCGGGTCGGCCGATCTGCCGCTCCAGGGCTCGCTGCGCGGTGACCTGGCCCTGGGAGGCCGGCTCGAGGACCTCTCAGCGCTCATCGAGCCGCTGGCGCTGGAAGGCGGTGACTGGGAGGGCAGGCTGACCCTGCTCGGCACCCTCGCCTCACCCTCGGGTCGCCTCACCCTTCGCGGCGAGCCCGCGTTGGTCGACGAGGGTCAGCGCTACGAACTCGGGGTCATCGACGCCGCGCTGCTCTTGAGCCCCGAACGGGTCGACCTGGAGCGCTTCGAGTCGGCCTGGGCCGACGGCCTGGTGACCGGTCAGGGTGTCGCCGACTGGACGGGCCAGCTGCGGCGCCTCGACCTCCAGGGACGGGAGCTGTCGCTCCATCGGGCCTTCATTCACCTCGGGGACTTCTCCGATCCGCACGTGGACGTGCTGCTCGACCTCGAGCTGCAGCTCGCCGGGACCCTCGCGCCCCTGGAGCTGAGCGGGCTGACTCGCATCCGGGCTTCGGACCTGCGCGTCGCCGACGACGGTCTCGTGGGCCGCCACACGTTGGTGCTCGCGATGGACGAGCTGCACAGCGAGGGCGGGCTCGAGGTCAGCGCCGCGGGCGCGCGGCTGGCCCGACACGAGCTGCAGGGGATGGGCAACCACGGGCGGCTCGAGGCCTGGCTGCCCTTCGATCAGGTCGGGCCGTTCCGGGTCGATCTGGACCTCGACCAGGCGCGGCTCTCCTCGTTCCAGCCGCTCGGGGGCGCGGGGCTGGGGGGCCGAGGTCACGCCACCGTCCACGTCGAGGGCGCCTGGAACGATC
>CALGIB010000027.1 GCA_937915955.1 uncultured Pseudomonadota bacterium | reverse complement strand
CGCCCTGGTGCACCGCAGCGGGGGGAGCTGGGTCAACTACGACGGCGACGCGCGCCGCATCCGCTTCTACGACCCCTCGAACCCTCGCCGCGAGGCCGTCCGGGCCGCCGGCGGCCAGTTCGTCACGGTCTACCTGAGCCCGCCCTATCGCCTGCTCTACGCCGGCCTCGAGCAGGGCAGCGTCCTGCGCCAGCTGGTCGATCACGCTCGCATCCCCGTGCGCGAGGCCAGCCTCGAGGAGCTGCTCCAGGCGGCGCCGGCCGAGGAGCCCGCCGAGCATGCGCTGCTGCTCGAGGACCTGCACCTCTTCCACGCCACCCGGCACCCCGGCGCCCTGCAGCGCCTCAGCCTGGACGCGGCCGCCCAGGGGCTGGACCTCTGGGTCTTCGCCGACGCCCAGGACGGCCTGACCTACGTCGTGATCGACGGCGAGCAGCGCTGGATCGCGCCGATCTTCCTGGCCGAGGACCGCCCCGCGCTCGCGCCGGAGTGGGTGCTCGGTCCCCAGCTCCCGGTGACCCTGTCTCGCTCCGTCGGAGAGGCGCCATGAGGTGGCGCGTCGCCGCGGCGGGCTGGCTGCTGGCCCTGCTCCTGCTGGCCCTGCTGAGCCCCTGGGACGCCGCGCGCTCGGGCTTCGCGCCCAAGGGCGTCGAGCGCATCGTGCTCTTCGCGCTGGAGGAGGGCGGCGAGGCCAGCTTCCGGGTCAGCCAGTCCGACAGCGGCCTGCGCGTGCTCACCTACCTCGACACGGACGCGCCCAGCGAGCTGGACGAGGCCACCACCTGGCTCTACGGCTTCGAGCTCGAGCTGGTGGGCCAGGTCAAGACCCAGTACCGCGAGCACTGGACCCGCTCCCGCCTGACGCTCCTGCCCGACGGGGCCCCCGCGACCGTGCCTCCGGCGCCGGGCCGGGTCATCACCGACAGCCGCATCGTCGACCTCGACCGCGCCGACCACTGGGACCAGGGCGGCGAGCTGATCATCCGGCCTCGGGGCCTGAGGCCCGGCGAGCGCATGCTCGTGCGTGTCTTCCGCGTCGACCACCAGGGCGAGCTCGGGCTCTCCGGCTCCATGTCCCGCAGCGCCCGGGAGCGCGTCGCGCGCCTCTACCCGCTGCCCTGGCCCAAGCTCGAGGCTCGAGAGTGGGCCTGGCACGCCTCGCTCAAGCGCGAGACCCTGCCGGCCAGCCGACTGGTCGGCGAGACGGTCGCCGTGCTGCGCCACCAGGTGCCCTCGCTGGCCCCGACCTCGCAGGAGTGGGGCTACCGGCTCGAGGCCGGCGACGCGACGGCCGTGAACCTGCACGGTCCCGCCGTCCTGACCATCCGGACCGCCAAGCAGCCGACCGCCGAGGCGATGCTGCCCAGCACCCTGGCCATCGAGGTGGTCGACGCCTCGCCCGGGGGCCCGGTCGAGGGCGGCGAGATCACCCCGCATCGCGTGGTCGTGCCCGACGGGGCGCTCTGGTCGCTGCGCTGGCAGCTGGGCTGGCGCTCCCAGCCGCTCTGGATCAGCTACGAGCTGACCCCCACCCAGGGCAAGTCCTGGGGCGAGCCCCCCGGCGCGGGCGGCGGCGAGCCCCAGGAATCCGAGCGTCGGCGCATCACGGTCTACCGGGCCGGCGTGGAGGGCGATCCCATCGACGTGCCCGTGGTCGCCGCGAGGCGCTGGGGTGTGCTCCGGGTCGAGGCCCGCCCGCTGGCCGACGAGGTCTGGAAGCTGCACCCGCCGCACCCCAGCCAGCCCCCGGTCACCCTGCACTGGCAGGCGCTGGATGCCCAGGGCGAGGTCCTGGACGAGGGCCAGTACGACACCAGCTTCGAGCACGCGCCCTTCGAGCGCTACGTCGAGGAGAGCCAGGAGCGCGAGCCGATCTCCGAGAAGGACACGCGCTACATCCACCACCGGCGCGAGGCCGTGATGCTGCGCTTCGAGGCCAGCGCGCCCGTGGACCTGCGCTTCCTGGTCCCCCTCGAGGTCCAGCCGCTGCGCGCGCCAGAGTACGGCCTGCCCGAGGGCTTCCTCGCTCGCTACGGCCCCTGGGAGCTGGCCCCCTACATCACCGTGGCGCCGCTCAACCACGAGGACCTGGTGCTCGAGGAGCGCCTGCAGCGCTTCGACGCCACCGTGCGCATCGAGCCTCGACCCGAGGACGAGGAGCTCGGCGGGCTGCACACGCAGGTGGTCTACCCCTGGAACGCCGAGGAGTCCTTCCCGATCGTGATGCCGCTCGAGCGCCGCTCTCGCTGGCAGGACTGGCACCGCACCCGGCTCCAGGGCGAGACCGCGCTGACCCTCGAGGACGAGGGCCTCTGGGTCGAGTACCGGGTGGACGAGCGGGCGCTCGGGCAGACGGTGGGGGTGGTCTGCGACGGCTTCGATCGAGGCAACCAGGAGCTGATCGCCAGCACTGGCAGCCTGTGGTGGGCCCTCCCCGAGGGCGAGGCGAGCTGCACCCTGCAGGGCCCCGAGGGCGGGCTGTGGCTGGCTCGGGCCGAGGGCGACGGCCAGCGCTGGGGCCGCCGCAGCCTGTTCCGCGCCGATCACCGGGACCTGCGCGTGTCCATGCCGCTGAAGGCCGAGGACGTCCAGGTGCTCTTCGTGCGCGCCTACACCCGCAGCGGCCAGGCGCCGACGCTGAGCGTCTCCATCGACGGCGGCGACCCCGAGCGCGCGGCGCTGCCGAGTGAGCGCTACACCCCCGTCGAGCGTGAGTTCACGCCCCAGGAGACCCGCACCTCGGCTCAGCTCGTCAACGGCGGCAGCCTGGTGGGCTGGCAGGCTATGCGCGTGGTGCTCGGCGAGGACCTCTCGCCTGGCAGCCACGACCTGCGCATCCACGCCGAGGGTGTGGGCGGCGAGCCCGTGTACGTGCGCATGGACGGCAGCTGGAGCCAAGCGCGCGAGGCGGGCGTTCGGCACTGGACCGAGGAGACGCGATGAGGGCCTGGCTGTTGGGACTGAGCCTGCTGCTCGGCGTGAGCGGAGTGGACGCCAGCCCGCTCTGGGTCGAGCTCGACGGCCTGCGCGCCGACCTCACCCCGTCCCAGCTGGACCCGGAGGCGATGCGCGAGGCCCAGCGCCTGTTCGCCGACCTGGCCGCGCTGACGCCCTCGGGCGAGGAGCCCGCCGACCTGGACGAGCGCGCGGCCCGCTTCGGCCTCAGCGTGCAGCGCCCGGAGCACGGCGAGTGGCTGGCGCTGTCCCCCTCGGTGCCTGGGGCCGAGGGCTTCTACGTCTTCCGGCTCAGCCAGGTCGCCAGCCCGCTGGTGCTGCAGGCCCCGCATGCCTGGTACGACCTGCGCACGGGGCGCCTGGGCTGCCTGCTCTTCGAGGAGGGCGCGGGCCAGATCCTGATGACGAACTCGGGGCAGCGCTACGCCGCGGAGCACGCCGACCTGGCCCACCAGGCCGACACCCTGTTCCAGGCCGCCACCCAGGGCGTGTCCCAGGGCCTGCAGGACCCCCTGATCCTTCAGCTCCACGGCTTCGGAAGCTCCACCTCGCGGCGGGCGGCCGTCGTCTCGCCGGGCTCGGCGCTCTACGACCCCGCCGAGCTGGCCGAGATCCGCGAGGGCCTGGACGCGCTCTTCCGCGGACGCATCGGCTCGGGCGACGAGGTGCCGGACCTGGCCGGGCGCACCAACGCACAGGGCGTCGTCCTGTCCTCGCACGTGCGCTTCCTGCACCTGGAGCTGTCCTCCAAGGCCCGCAAGTCCCTGGTGGCCGACGCCGACCTGCGCGCTGAGCTGGCCGCGCTCGTGCTGCGCTGGGCCGACGCGGAGCGCGGCAGCTGGCGACGGGTGGGCCAACCGTGAGCGCGATCCTCCTGCTCTGGCTGCTGGTGGCCTCCGCGTTCGGCGGGGCCTGGGACAAGCAGTCCGTGTTGCGCGTCCAGGCCGGCGAGAGCCTGCTCGTGGAGCAGGGGGGCCGTGACCGCCTCCTGCTGCGTGTCGAGCCGGCCGGCGCGGAGCTGCGCGCCTGGGACGCCGGCCTCGAGGTGCCTCTGCAGGCGGGCCCCGACGGCACCCGCATCGT
>CALGIB010000026.1 GCA_937915955.1 uncultured Pseudomonadota bacterium | reverse complement strand
GTCCGAGAGGTCAGCGAGACGGGCCTCGACGCTCTCCTGGCCACCGGACTGCTCCGGCAGGAGGCGGGCCTGCTGCGCTTCGAGCAGGGCGCGCTCGAGGACACCGCGAGGGCGCTGGCCGAGGCGCTGCCAGAGGTCGCCGAGATCCACGGACGCCTGGCGGACGCCTGGAGGCGCCTGGGCGAGCGGACCGGCGCCGACGTGGACATGCCCCTGGGACAGCACCGGCTCAACTCGGGCCAGAGCGCCGCCTCGGTCGGTCCGCTGCTGCGCGCGCTGCGCACCCTGCTCGACCAGGGCCGCTTCGCGCTGGCGAACCGGGCCGCCGACCTGGCCATCACCGCCGCCGATCTCGCGGCGACCCCCGACAACCCGCTGCTGGCTCGGAGGATGGAGGCCCGACGGCTCAAGGGCCTGGCCCTGCTCGAGCTCGACGACCCCGAGGGCGCCGCCGGTATCGCCGAAGAGGCCGGCCACCTGGGCTGGGGCGAGCGCCTCACCCGCACCCGCCTGACAGTGCTCCGTGCCCGCGCCTACGTCCAACTGGACCGGGCCGACCAGGCCCGAGCCCTGTTCAGCACCGCCCACGCCAGCTTCTGGGCCATGCGGGACAAGGACGGCCTGGCCGAGGTGGCCCTGCAGCGAGCCGACCAGGCGCGCGGTGACAACCGCATCTACGCCGCCGAGGAGGGCTACGACGAGGTCCTGCGCAGCCGGCCGCTGGAGGATCCCCACGTGGCCCAGGCGCTCAGCGCGATGGTCACCATCCGCCTGTCCCAGGGCCGCCCCGAGGACGCCTGGCCCTACGTCACGCAGCTGGCCGAGGCCGCCGCGCTGACCGGGGACACCCGGACCTCGGCCCGCGCCAACTTCGCGGCGGGCTCGGTCCGACTGGCCCAAGGCCGCCACGACGAGGCCGAGCGCCTCTTCCTCACCGCGCAGGCCAACGCGGCCACCAGCGGCGATCTGCGCATGCAGGTCAACGCGGTCAACTACCTGGGCGAGGTGGCCCGGCACCGCGGCGACACCCCCACCGCCCGCAGCCACTACACCCGCTACGTGCGGCTGGCCAAGGCCGCCCGCTGGCCGCTGGCGGAGGCGGTGGGCCAGGTGAACCTGGCGCTCATCGAGCTGTCGGCCGAGGCCTGGAGCCGCGCAGACATGCACGCCGCCCGGGCGGGGAAGTCCATGGCGCGACAGCCCAAGAGCTGGATCTGGGTCTATGTGGCCATCGTGCGCGCCGCCTGCGCCGCCGCACAGGACGACGAGGCCCGGGCCCGCCAGTGGTGGGATCTCAGCCTGGCTCGGGGCCTCAAGACGCTGCGCTCGGGCGACCTCTGGGGTCCGGTGCAGGTGCTCGCCCGGCAGGCCGCCGCCCACGGCTGGGGCGAGCTCGAGACCGCTGCGTGGGAGCAGCTCGCGATGATCCGGCGGGCCTGAGGGCGCCACAGCAGCGATAGAAACAGACCTGTCCAAGGCCGCGTAGGAGCCCGCATGAGCCACGAACTTGCAGCAACCCAGCTCCAGCTGGGGGCCATCGAGCGCCTCGTCCACCTGGACGGCCACCTGCCCCGGACCGAGGGCCCCTCGATGCCGGCCGCCCTGATCCAGACCGAGCGGGGCGTCTGGCTGGTCGGCGCCGACTCGGGGGCGGCGCCCGTGGGCCGCCCGGTGCACGGAAACCCCAGCCTCCGCTACGAAGCGAGGGTCTTCGGGGACCGCTTGCACCTGGACGGGCTGCGCTTCGGCGTGCCGCTGGGCAAGGCGGCCGAGCTCAAGCTCGCGCTGGGCGTGGGCCGCCTGAACGCCGAGCGCAAGGGCTACGCGGGCCCCCTGCCCGAGGCCCGCTACCTCGAGCCCTGCGACCCGCTCTGGCAGGCCTGGCTCCTTAACGACCTGGCCCTCGGCGAGGAGCCCCTGGCCTGGCTCGAGACCAGCGAGTTCCGGGAGCTCCCCAGCGACGCCATCGAGGACACCGCCGCCCCCATCCGCTTCCTGCTGACGGACCAGCGCGCGCTGCTGGTCGCGCTGAACGAGCTCGGCGAGGCTCGTCGGCTCCAGCTCGACGCGCTGCCCTTGAGCGTCGAGGAGGGCAGCGGGCGGCGCATGGTGCGGGTCGGCACCCAGGCCTGGAGCAGCACCCGAGGCAACGTCGAGGCCTACCGCGCGCTGCATGCCGCCCTCGAGCTGACCGGGGCGGGGCGGGTCCGCGAGCTGGCTCGCCTCGAGCACGCCAGCCACCCCCACCGAAGCCTGCGCCTGCTCCGGGACCTGGGCGACCAGGCCCACCCCGAGGATCGCGTGCTGGCCTGCCTGCTCGAGGCACAGGTCGAGGCCCGGGAGCTGGACAACACCCGCGTGCTCGGGGCCCTGGCCGAGCTGCGCCAGGCTCACGCCGACAGCGCCGCGCTCGAGCGCCTGCTCGGGGACTGGAGGGTCAGCCACGAGGCCTGCCTCCAGGTGGTCGCCCTGGGGGTCGACGCCGCCCCGGATCAGGCCGCCTGGTTCCTGGGCATGCACCGCAGCGCCCACGCCCAGCTCCTGGGCACCGACCCCCAGCGGAGCCAGGCCGCGGACGCCGACATCGCCCTGGCCGAGCACCTCCTGCTGGCTGGCGAAGGCGCCATGGCGGCCGCGCTGATGGCTGAGCGCCTGCGCCACCTGCCCGACGAGCAGCTCAGCGACCTG
>CALGIB010000025.1 GCA_937915955.1 uncultured Pseudomonadota bacterium | reverse complement strand
GAAGAGGGCCTGGGTGCCTCCGGTGCTCTGGCCCGAGAGCCAGGCAAACTTCAGCTCAGCCGCGGCCGTCGTCTGGAGGACCTGCACCTCCACCACGTCCCAGCTCGAGACGTCCGAGGTGAAGGTGAATCCGGCCCCCAGGAAGCACTCCCTCGAGTCCGAAGCGCCACCCATCGAGGCACCGGCCGTCACGCGAACGCGGGCCTCCCCACCGTCCACCACGAGGCGGAGGACCGGGCTGTCGCAGGTGACCTTCTGAGAGAACCCGGAGAGGGAGCCTGCCGGGAGGCGCCCCGAGCGCTGGTAGTCCTGGGCATCCATGTCGTAGCGTGGGTCCAATCCAGGGCCTCGACCGCCACCATGGAGCAAGGAGAGCACCTGCCGGATGTCCCCCTCCCAGAAGTCCTCGTCGCCCTGTCGGCCGTAGGTGCCGCTGGCCGAGCGCCGGTAGCCCGCCAGATCCGGGGCTGTCCAGGTGGCCTGGCCGGCGTGCAGGTGGGTCCTGCGGGCCGCCATCTCCTCCTGGCGCATCTCCGCGTACAGGGCCGCGTCCGCGCCAGCGTAGGGCACGAAGGGGCGGCGAAAGCCCTGCTCCGTGAGCGCTTCGATGCTGTCTCCAGGGCAGCCGCCCAGGAGCGCCACCGCGCTGGCCGACCCGGGACGACGGCCCGGGACGATGCCACCAGCTCCAGGCTGAGGGCCCGGGCGGACACCACCGCCGCCCTGCCGCACCTGACCACGAATCGCATCGCTCATTGAGACCTCCGAAGGCTACAGCGTAGCACGCTCAGCGCCCCCGGCGACTCCGAAGGGCCATGGCCGCCATGGCCGCGGCGAGCGCCGCAGCTCCGATCCGATCTCGGTTCGTGCGACGGCGCTTCAGGTCCAGGTCGTACTGAACCTGACGGTCCACGGCCTGGGCCGCCGCCGCCTCGACGTGCCCCCCGAGGGGAGCTCCCGAGCTGCTCGGGGGCCGGGGCATCAGAAGATCTGGCGGAGGACCGGCAGGCCGATGGTCACCAGGTAGCCGACCCCCAGGATCGTCGCGGGCTGGATGTCACCCAGGATGCCGCTCTTCGGGGGCGCGCTGGCCTCCGGCTCCCAGGACTGGCCCGGGCCCGGGCCCAGCTCGGGGACGGACGGGACGGACGGGGCAGACGCCCGGATGGCGCCGCTGTACTTGATGGCCTGGGTGATCTCACCGAAGACATCGAAGCCCGCCATGGACAGGAACAGCAGGTAGGCCGCGTACTCGTTGATGACTTGGTTTTTCGTCGGCAACGGAGCAAGCGCGAGGTACAGGGCCGGGAGGTCCTCGGTGTACCAGGCCACGATGAAGGCCGGGCCCGCCTGGAAGGCCGCGCGCAGGCTATCCAGCACATCCGGGTTCGCCTGGATCGTCGCCTTGAGCTGATGCAGGACCTCGTCCGAGGCCGAGTCGTCCAGATCCGGGAAGATCGACGTGGCGCTCACATGCCCCAGGAGCTGGGACTGCTCACCCGAGGTGGCCGGCCAGCCGTGGAGGCTGATGGCCCGAGCGATCTCCTCGGCCAGGTTGACCGCGTTCAACTTCACCACGTCGATGACGTCAGGCACCGCACGGGTCCACGCCTGGAGCGACCCGGGGTAGATCAGGGCATACGCCAGCTTGTCGATGTCGACCGTCGCGCCAGTGGCACCGTAGCGGTCGACGGCCCCGTAGGAGGGATGGGCGTCGGCGAAGTCGATGTCCTGCTCCAGGGCGTCGAGCTCGGCGTCGAGGTCCGCTCCGAAGGAGTCGTAGATGTCGTGGCTCATGGGGGGCTCCGGGAAGATGGAGAGAAGTTAGCACATGTCCGGGCTCCGGGAAAGGAACCCACAAAGATCAGCGAAAGGCCTTCGTGAGGGCGCCCGCGAGGACGCCGACGGCGAGGAGGCCGACACCCACACCGGCCCCGATCTTCGCGGACTCCCAGAAGGCCGAGTGGGCAGGCTGGGCCGGAGGCTGCGCCGCGGCGTGCTCGGCGTTCCAGTCCTTCGTCTCGTTCCAGACCTGGACGCCCTCGGCGCCGTAGCGGGCGGGGCTGGGGCTGCAGCCGTACCCCGTGCGGGGGTCGCAGCCGCAGCTCGTGCAGCCCGAGGTGCCGTAGCGCGCCCGGATCTCGTCCGTGATCTCCTCGTCCATGGAGAGCCTGCCCGAAGGGATGGAGAGCCTGCCCGAAGGGATGGAGAGCCTGCCCGAGGTGCCGTAGCGCGCCCGGATCTCGTCCGTGATCTCCTCGTCCATGGAGAGCCTGCGGCGAGCGGGGGGTCCACCGAGCGCGCCGAAGGTGCTCGGGCCCGAGATCTCCTGCATGACCATGTCGGCGATCTGGTCCGGGTCCATCCCGGGGGCCGACTCCTCGTAGGGGGCCGGCGCGAAGCTCCGGTAGCCCTCGTCGTAGCTGTCGAACCCACCCTGGTCCTGGCTCATGTACCCGGGCTGCTGCAGCTGGGGCCGCAGCGCCTTCGGGATGGACAGCGAGGGGCGAGACGACGCGGCGGTCCGCGCCGCTGTCCGAGCCCGGACGCGAGGCATCATGCCGCGACTCGCGCCCGCCATGCCGCCACGCGGACCGCGCCCATAGGCGTCCAGCTCATCGTCCCAGAGCAGCTCGAGGAGATCGGTGTCCTGATCGTAGAGGCTCATTGGGATCTCCACCAGCCAAGGGGGGCCAGCGCGCAGGGCGCGGCCTGAAAGTCAGAGGGGGGGCCGGGGAAGCGAAGTCCCACCCAGCCGTCCGTCGAGGCGACACCGTCCATCTCGTCCTCAGGGACAAGCAGGGCACCGAAGCCCTCACAGATGGAGCACCCCTCGGAGGTCATCGCCTGCGCGCAGCTCGGGCAGGCGATCATGTTCATCGCGCCGTAGACCGGCTCGAAGACCGAGCCGTCCTCGAGCAGCATCGGATGGGCCTCGTCGTCCCGGACCATCGGCCCGAGGCTGTAGGGCATGGCCCGACCGAGACGCCGCAGCCCTCGCGCAGCTGGGACCCGAAGAGCAGGGTGGGGGGCCGACCCGTAGCCCAGGCAGGCGCCGAAGGCCTCGCTGAGCTCCAGGTTCGGGTCCTCGAGCCCCTCCAGGACAAGGGCCTCGTCCTGGGCGTAGACCGGCGGGAGATCCTCACCCTCGAGCAGCTCCGGCTCGTCCTGGGGGTCGACGGGACCACCACGAGAGCGCCGGAACCAGGAGCCGACGCGCTTGCCGAGGCGAGCCATCAAGGGCTCCTCGATGCCCGCCTCCTGGCGGAAGCTCTGCAGGAAGCCAGCGCCGCCCTCCTGAGCGGCCTCCTCGGGGTCGCGACCCTGGAGGGTGGCCCCACGCACCACGTTGACCGCGCCCTTGCCGAGCGCGGTCCAGATGCCCCCATAGGCGTCCTCCGAATCCAGCAGGGCGCGGCGCGCCCTGCGAGCTCGGAGGACCCGGGAGTCCAGATCATCGTGGTGGAGGGGCACGCGATCAGCTCAGGAGGACGTTGATCTCGTCCAGGTCGACATCCTTGAAGTTGACATCGCCCAGATCATCACCGAGGTCATCGACGCCGCCCTCGATGTGAGCGGCCATCGAGACGTCGGCCATGGCCTCCATCTCCTCCATCTTGGCCTGGAGGTCCTGGATGTCCTTCAGCAGGTTCTTGGCCCGCCGGGCGTGCCCGAGGTTCAGGGCCCGCTCGTAGGCGTCCTGCTTGGCGGCCAGGCGCTTCTCGAGCGAGAAGATGCCGCCGAAGACGTCGGACTGGTTCAGGCCGAAGACGGTGGACTGGTTCACGCGGCGCTCCAGGCCGCTGTTCCGATCCAGGCGGCGCTCCAGGCTATCCTCCCGCGCAGACAGGGCCTTATCGAAGGCCTTGGAGAAGAGTAGCCGCCCTGGGATGAGGAGTCCACCGTAGTCCTCGCCGTCGTCCTCACCGAAGCGGATCTTCGGAGCGCCGGAGCGGATCGGGGCCACGCGACCGAGCCGGGGACCCGGGCGCGAGAGCGAGGGCCGGTTGGGCTGCGGGATGGCGCTGCGCTGAGGGGGGCGAGCCAACTTGGGGACCGCGCCGCCGCCACCCTGCTGGAGCGAAGGCCGGGCCCACTTGGGGATGGCCTGGGTCTGGCTGTAGGAGGGCTGGTAGGTCTGCCCCGTCATGTAGCCCTGCTGGTAGGCGTCCCGGTAGCCCTGAGGGTCCTGCGTCGAGATGTAGCCGCCCTGGGAGGGCGCGTAGCCACCACCCTGGGTGTAGCCATCGACGCCCTGCGCGAGGTTGTCGAGCCAGCCGCTGTCGTCCGAACCGTCCTCCATCTCCTCCGAGGAGACGTGGGGGCTGCCGTCCTCCATCTCCTCCGAGGAGACGTAGGGGCTGCTGATCTCCCCGACGCCCCAGGCCACCCAGCTGGCCACGGCCTCGCTCGGGGTCCAGTCGGGGTCGAGCACCTCCATCTTCGCGACGACCTTGGCGAGGCGAGCGGCCAGCTTCTTGGCGCG
>CALGIB010000024.1 GCA_937915955.1 uncultured Pseudomonadota bacterium | reverse complement strand
CCAGGGCTCCGTAGTTGTCCAGGGCCAGGGCTCCGTAGCCGGAGTTCTCCAGGGCGAGACCGTTCCGGTGCGCCAGACCGTGACGCTTGCGGTAGTGCGCCTTCGGCTTGCGGGGGTTCGGCAGGGTCAGGCCCGCGGGCAGGACAGCCATGGCCTCGGCGATGGCGAGCTTGATCGGGACGTCGGCGCTGCGGGCGCTCTTGTAGACGCTGTTGAACGCGCTCTTCTCCGAGGTGGACAGGGACTTCCACTTGGGGCTGGCCTTGATCTCCTTCAGCGTCGGGATGCTGTTCAGCACCTTCTTGCTGGGAGCGCGGCTCTTGCTGCTCTTGGCGCGGCGCTTCTTGGCGAGACGCTTGGCGCGGGTGGCGCGCTTGCCCGCAGTGACCCACTCGTTCTCCAGGAGGAGCTGACCGGAAGCACCGGGGTTGGACGGGTCGTGCCAGTAGCCGAGGCCGTCACCCACGTAGTCGGGGAGCCAGGTGCGAGTGGCGGCGTCGAAGCCGTCCATCGCGACGCGGCGCTTGGTGCGGCTGTCGTGAAGCTCTGCGAGACCGGTGGCGGCATAGCGAGCCTCGTAGGCCGCCTTGCTCTCACCCTTGATGCGGTCCGGGACACCACGGCCCCAGTGCTCGGGGATGATGCCCTTCGCGGCAACGCGCTTGGCCTTCTTGGCCTTGTAGTTGTAGCGACGGCCCTTGGCCGCGTACTGCCGGGTCATGAAGCCGCGACGGGGCTTGCCGTCGATGCCGTAGACGTACTTCATCTCGGTGTTGACGGCGGAGTGGATGGCGGCCAGGAGCGCGGGATCGCCCTCGCCACCGTTGACGGCGCGGGTCAGGGCTTCCTTGCGAGCGCCCTTCGGGAGCTTCTTGAAGATGCCGGTGCGTGCGCTGGCCGGCTTGCCCTTCTGCGTGGCCCACTTCGCCACACCCGCCTTGGCCGCTTCCTTGATGACGGCGTGGTCGGCGCGCGCGACGAGCTTCTCGCCCTTCTTGAGCCGAGGGTTGGAACGGGCACCCTGTGCGCGCATCTCGTGGTAGATCGACCGTGCGATCTTGTTCGACACGCCTCGGACTGGGTTGGTCTGGGCAGAAGCCATCTTGGATTTCCTCGGATTGCTGATGAGCAGAGCCCCGTGTAGGGGCATGAAGTTGGGGTTCGACATTCGCCCTGTGGGGGACTCCGTCTCAGGTGTCCCCTGCAATCTCTCGCGCGGAGGACCTCTTGTCGAGACGAGAAGCGGCTTCTCCCCAAGTCCGAGTGCTACGTATAGTGCTACGTTTTCCTGGGCCTCGCTCGGGAGGTGTGCTACAAGTTCGCCAGCCTACACTCACGCGGAGGTGAGGATGCCCAAAGAACTGGTTGGTCACCATCTCCTCAGAGTGCGCATTCGCCGGAGCATCTTCGAGAAGCTACAAGAGACTGCACGGGAAGAAGCCGAGCGGACCGGCGACCATGTGACAGTCAGCGATCTGGTCCGGGCAGCTTGCTACAACTACCTGCTCATCCACGATGCGGTGCAGCGACTGGAGAACAGCCCGCCGGAGATCGGCGACGAGATCCTGGTCATCACCAGCCCGATGCTCTGACCTACGAGTCGTAGAGGTCCATCACCTTGTCGAGCTGACGGGAGAGCGCCTGGGCAGCTCGCTTGAGCCCGGCATCACCGAAGCCGAAGCGGAAGTGACCGGAGGCCATGCCTCGGATCGCAGCAGCCACGAACCAGCTGCCCTCCACAGTCGCCGGGATGAGCGCCGCCCTCATGCTGCGCAGCTCACGCCGCGTCCAGGCAGCGCCCTCCCCCTGGAACTCTGAGAGTTCAAGGACACCGCCGTTGTTGTTGGGGAAAACTCCCCGGAGGGTCAACTCAGCCAAGAGAGCGTCGGTCGTGTACTCATCGAGTGACTTCATGGCTGCTCTTTACGCCGGTTGGAGACGACCCCGACAGCAACTGCGAAGACCACCACGGGCCAGAACCAGTCGCGCTTGTAGATGGGCTTCATGACAGGCACCAGGTCATCCCTGCTCACTCCCGCCTCGCTGCCGGACGTGATGAGGACCATCTCCTTCGACCCGACAGGGAGAGGCGCGAGTCCGGGAGAAGTCGATTCTGCGATGTGACGGGCAGCTTCTTGGCGAGCCGCAGCCCGACGCGCCGCCTCCTGCACCTGGGCCTCCTGCGCCGGGAACAGGTCCACCTGAGACATGCTCTGATGGACGTAGGGCAGCGGAACCGGCTTGCCGCCTCGATCTGCTTCGTAGTAGTCCCACGCGGCAGTCTCGATGGTGAGCGGACCGGAATAGCCCGAGGGCGTGAACTTCATGCTCTGCTCTTCTTGCTGATGGCGATGAGGGCGACCCCGAGGAAGAGGGCAGCGCCTCCTCCAATGGCAGCGGGTACGAACCAGTCCTCTTCGTAGAAGTACTTGGGTCGCTCCCACAGCAGCGCGAGGGACTGGATCGCTTCGGCCGTCTTGGGTGCTCCGGACGAAGCAGTCCCCCGGTAGAGGTCCTGGAAGAGACCCTGAACGTAGTCAGCGTCCCCCGCCTTCAACTCCCCGTGGCTTCGGGCTTCTCGCCGGAGAGTCTGGACGTTGGTGTTGGTCGAGCTGTCCAGAGAGTTGCCCGTCTCGATCTCCGTGGCCCTCTTGACCTCCCCGATCCAGTTGGAGAGCTGATCGCCTGTGGTGATCTTGGTGTTCTCGACGTTGTGCAGGTAGTCGTCGAGCTGGGCCACGCGTCAGTCCTTCAGCAGGATGATGGCAGTTCCGATCGTCAGGACTGCGGCCGAGACAGCGACCGGGATGAACCAGGGCTGCTTGTAGAAGGGGTCGTCTGCGTCGCCCGTGAAGTCGGGGATGTCGGGGACCTGATCAGCCACGAAGTCCTTCTGCACGAGGGCAGGCTTGGCTGCGACCTCGGCCTTCCGCTTCTCTCGCTGCGCCTTCAGGGCCTCGGAGTTGACCGGCTTGGCGATGCCCCGCTTGATGTGGTCGAGGATCGCGTTGTAGGCAGGCGAGCCCTTGGCCACTGATGCCGCGCTGGCGCTCTTGGGCGAGAGCACGATGGTCAGGGCTCCCGTAACGGCGTTGTAGCTGTAGACGTAGCCGCCCTCGCCGTAGTTCCCCGACGCCGGGCCGGACTTGGGCTCGGAAGAGGACTTGCCAGACCCGCCTGTAGTCTCGGGCTCCGACCCCTCGGCAGACCCGTCATCCCAGTAGGCACTGTCGGGGACGAAGAAGTCCTTGAAGAGACTCCACTTGGACCTGCCCTCGCCCTCTTCTCCGCCGTAGGCAGAGCCGTAGGCAGGGTTGCTGCGGCTGTAGCTGCTGGGCTGGAAGGTCGTCATGGTGCTACCACCGCCACTTGGGGTTGTTCTCGGCCCAGTGCTCGTCGATGGTCTTGCCCCGCTTGAGGATGTCCGAGAGGGTACCGACGAACCAGGGTGAGCCAGAAGCCGAGAGCCTCCAGACTTCCCCACTCTTCGGGTCGACGCGGAACTCCTGCTGGCCCGTACTCCCGATCATGTAGATGTACTTCCGCTTCACGTCGAAGTGGGAGACGGTCGGCGGCACCTTGCAGTAGGAGCCGTAGCGGTCCTTCATTCCCATCCCGCCGTAGCGGTCACAGGTCCCTCGGATGTGCCGGTTGAGCATGGGGATGACCTGCCGGAGCTGCGAGGTCAGCGCACCAGAAGTCAAAGCGGCCGGAATCGCCGGGGCCTTGGGCTTCTGAGTCTTGGGCTTGCGAGGAGCCCTGGGCTTCTTCGGCCCGGAGCTGTCGTAGGGGCTCTTGCCGATGGCCGCGAGCTGGCGCTTGTACTCGGCCTTGACCGAGGGGATCGCCCACCAGTCGTCGCCGTGGGTCTTCCGGAACTGCGCCCGGAGAGCCTTGACCTCGGGGGCGGGGTTGTTGCGGGCGGAGTTCTTGCGGTCCAGCTTCAGTCTCCAGACCGGGATCTTGACGAAGCCAGAGGCCACGGTCTTGCCCGTGTCCACGAACAGCCCCGTCTTGTAGAGAGCAGAAGCCGACTCGGCATCTGCCCCCCAGTTCTTGATGAGGATCTCACCAGGCCCCAGCTTCACGCCCGGAAGAGCCACGCTTGCCTTGCTCTGGTAGCCCTGACTGTCCTCCAGAAGGAGAGCAGGCTGGCCTGTGGCTGGGAACGTACTCACGCGGATGACGTAGTCCTCCCCGTAGAGGGGGACCGTGCCCAGCACTATTTCGTCATTCCAGGCCATGAGAGGTTCTCCTTGCAGGACATCGAGAGTAGCTCAGGCTCCCAGCTCGGCACAGGAAGCTACTTCTCTTCCAGTGCTACGTGGCTCTCGTTGGCGGGGGAGAAGAGCAGCATCAGTCGGATCAGCCGATCAGACTGTCGGGTAGACTGCTGTACCAAGCGCCGGAGGCAAGGGCGTAAAGAGCAACAGGAAGAGAGTCGTACTCCCTGACGCTTTCATCATCGAGCATCCCCGTTTCGTCA
>CALGIB010000023.1 GCA_937915955.1 uncultured Pseudomonadota bacterium | reverse complement strand
AGGCCAGGCACTGGGCCTGCACCTGCGCAGGGTCGGCCAGCGTCTCCATCAATAGAGCTTGGCGACCTTGCGTGGACCGCTCTTGCCCTTGAAGCTGTGCTCCGGCCCGGGAAACTCGCCGCTGCGCACCTGCTCGACGAAGGACCGCGTGGCCTCGACCATGGGCTCCTCCAGCTCGGCGAAGCGCTTCACGAAGCGCGGCTTGAAGCGGCTGTCGAAGCCCAACAGGTCGTTGCAAACCAGGACCTGACCGTCGCAGTCGGGGCCCGCGCCGATGCCGATGGTGGGGATGTCGAGCTGCGCGCTGACCTCGGCCGCGAGCTGCGCCGGGACCATCTCGAGCACCACGCAGAAGGCGCCGGCCCGCTGCACGGCCAGGGCGTCCTCCATGAGCTGCTGGGCGGCCTGCTCGCCGCGCCCCTGCACCTTGAAGCCGCCCATCGCGTTCACCGACTGAGGGGTCAGGCCGACGTGCCCGACCACCGGGATGCCCGCCTCGACGATGCTCTGGATGGCGGGGGCGCTGCGCTGCCCGCCCTCGAGCTTGACCGACTGGGCGCTGCCCTCCTTCACCAGCCGGCCGGCGTTCTCCAGCGCTTGCTGGGGGCTGACCTGGTAGCTCATGAAGGGCATGTCCACGGTGAGGTGGGCCTGCTGCAGCCCACGGGCCACGCAGCGGCCGTGGTAGGCCATGTCTTCGAGGGTGACCGAGAGCGTGTCGGCGTGCCCCTGGAACACCATGCCCAGGGAGTCGCCGACCAGCACCATGTCGACGCCTGCCGCGTCGACGATGCGAGCCATCGTGTAGTCGTAGGCCGTCACCATCGCGATTCGCTGCCTGTCGGCCTTCAGCTGCTGAAGGTCCAACGCCGTCTTGCGTCGCATCTGCACTCCGAGCGCCAACCGGCGCTCAGTCGGACCTCGTGCCAAAGAGGCTGGGCTGACCCTCCCACTCGGTCGAAGCCGATGCAGGGGGTCCGAGGTCATGTCCGTCGAGCCATCGCTGGACCATTCCGACGATGTCTTCCCGGGCTTCGGGGTCGTTCACGTAGTCGATGTCCGTGGTGTGCAGGACCTTCACCGGCGCGGCGGTGTAGCCCTTCCACAGACGGTAGTACCGGTCGCGGAGGGCGTCCAGGTACTCGGGCTGGATCTTCTGTTCGGCCGAGATGGCCCGCGTAGCGATGCGGGACAGGATGGTGTCGGTCGGAGCGTCCAGGAAGATGACCAGGTCGGGGCTGGGCAGGTTCTCGCCGAGCAAGCCGGCGAACTGGTCGTAGAGCTCGAGCTCGTCGCCGGCCAGAGTCTGCTCGGCGAAGATCCGGTCCTTCTCGAACAGGTAGTCCGCGACCACGGTGCCCTGGAACAGATCGGTCTGGCGGATGTTCTGCTGCTGGCGGTAGCGGCTGGCCAGGTAGAACATCTGCGCGGGGAAGGCGAAGCGCGTGGGATCCTCGTAGAAGCTGGCCAGGAACGGGTTCTCGGCCCAGGGCTCCAACACCAGGCGCGCGTCCCAGGCTTCCTGCAGGATCTTGCACAGCGTGGTCTTGCCGACGCCGATCAGACCTTCGATGACGAGGAAACGAGGTTTCATTGTGCCGGGCGGACCATATCGCGTGAGGTCCCTCTCAGAGTCCTAGCGGTGTCGAAAACTCGGGTACAGGGGGGGGTCGAGCTCTCGTACGGTCTCCCCGCGAGGTCGTCGCGGCCCACACCTCGACGAGATTCCAGCCACTTGGAGCTGGCACGCCGCTTGTAATGGAGGTCAGCGCATCCTCAACCAAGGAGAGCGAGATGCGCTGTATGAACACGGTGACCCTGGTGGGCCGGCTCGGCCGCGACCCTGAGCTTCGGACGACGCGCAACGGCAAGGTCGTGGCGAGCATGAGCGTGGCGACCAGCCGCAGCCGCAAGGTGGACGACGGGTGGATCGAGATGACCGAGTGGCACAAGGTCATCGCCTGGGAGAAGACGGCCGAGCGGGCGGCGCGGGACCTGAAGAAGGGCTCGCCGGTCGTGGTCGGGGGCGAGCTCCGCTACAACAGCTGGGTCGACGACCAGGGCGTGAAGCGGCACAAGGCCGAGATCTGGGCGAACGACCTCAGCTACCTCGGCGTCGCGCCGGCCCCGCAGCCGGCGATGGCGCAGGAGGCGGCTCCGGAGGAGATTCCGTTCTAATAGGGCGCGGCTGCATCGGGGCTCGGTGACGGGCCCCGATGACCAGCCGATCCCGCGCCGTGCTAGGCTCGGCCATGTCCCTCCAGCGCGCCCAGGCCTGGCTGCAGTCGGCTCGCACCGCCGAGGGAGCCTGGGGCTACCTGCCCGACGGCCCCGCCATGGGGGAGCCGACGCTGCTGGCCTGCGCCGCTGGAATGAGCCCCCCTCTGCGCTGGCTCAGCGAGGCCGATCTGAGCTGGGCGACGCTGCTGGCGCCCGCCTGCCTGCGCGGCGTCGAGGCCGGCTCGTCGCTGCGCGCCCGGCTCGTGCAGCGTGTCCTGCAGGACCAGGCCCAGCCCGCCGAGACGCCCGGCGACTACGACGGCGCGCTCATCGGCTGGTGCTGGTGGCCCGACACATTCACCTGGGTTCAGCCCACCGCCTGGGGCGTGCTCAGCCTGCGCGGCGCCGGCCACGGCGGCCACGAGCGCACCCGCGTGGGCCTCGAGGTGCTGGCTGACCGCCAGTCCAGCGACGGCGGCTGGAACGCCGGCACGCCCTCGGTCCTGGGCACCGATCTGCCCGGCTACCTCTACCTGAGCGGCTGGGTCCTGCTGGCGCTTCCTCGCGAGCACCCCGCGGTCCCCCTGGCCTTCGAGTTCCTCGAGCAGGTCCGCGGCGTGCCCTCGACCATGAACCTCAGCCTGGCCATCCTGGCCAGCCTGGGCCACGGCCGTGACCCCTCGGGCCTGGCCGCGCTGCTGCTGTCCCGACAGGACCCCGACGGGGGCTTCGGCCAGGTCGACCGCACGGCCCTGGCCGCTTGCGCGCTCGCCGCGCTGGACGGACGGGCCTGCCCCCTGGTGCTGCCGTGAAGACCACCAGCCGCCGCCGCCTGCTGGTCGGAGCGGGCGCGCTGGCCACAGCGAGCGTCGGCATGGTGGCCGCCCAGCGCATCCAGCAGGGCCGCGAGCCGCGCCTCCTCGTTGAAGCAGG
>CALGIB010000022.1 GCA_937915955.1 uncultured Pseudomonadota bacterium | reverse complement strand
CACGCGGATGACCGGCACCGTGCTGGAGATGTCTCGCACGAAGGAGGCGTACTCATGGTGCAGGGCCTGCAGGTACTCCAGGCTCAAGCCGGTCTCGACGTCGCGGTTGCGCATCTGGACCCGCTCCATGCTGCGCTCCGGGCTGACGTCCAGGTAGACGATCAGGCTCGGCCGACACATGAAGTTGGACATGTGGCGGAACAGCTGCAGGTAGGTGCGGTAGTCCCGCTCGTCCATCAGCTTCATCTCGACCAGCATCTTCGCGAAGACCGCGTCTTCGTAGATCGTCCGGTCCTGAACGCCACCGCCGCCGCGCCAGATGATCTCCTGGTGCTGCTGGAAGCGGCGGTTCAGCAGGTAGATCTGGGTCGCGAAGCTGTAGCGCGCCGTGTCCGCGTAGAAGTCCGCCAGGTACTCGTTGTCCGCGACGGGCTCGTAGTAGACCGGCAGGTCCAGGTGCTTGCCGAGCGCGGTGGCGAGCGTGCTCTTGCCCGCGCCGATGATCCCGGCGATGCCGATGAAGAGATCCTGCAGGGAGTCCATGCCGCTCGGGTATCTCAGCGATCGGCCCGATGCACTCGCCGCGAGGGGTGCTCTCCGATGGTAGGAAGCCCCGGTCCCCGCCGAGCCTCCCGCACCTTGCCCGTCTTCTCGCTGCCCCCCGAGCACCTGTTCCCGGACCCGCAGCTGGCGCGCGAGGACGGGCTGCTGGCCGTGGGCGGGGACCTGCACCCCCACCGGCTCCTCCTGGCCTACTCGATGGGCATCTTCCCCTGGTACTCGGCCGGTCAGCCCATCCTCTGGCACAGCCCGGACCCCCGCTTCGTGCTGGAGCCCCAGGAGCTGAAGGTGCAGCGCAGCCTGCGAAAGGTCATCCGGCAGCGCCCCTTCGAGCTGCGGCTGGACACCGCGTTCGAGCAGGTCATCGACGGCTGTCAGGGCATCCATCGCCCCGGGCAGCGGGGCACCTGGATCACCAGCGAGATGCGGGACGGCTACCTCGAGCTCCACCGGCAGGGCTTCGCCCACAGCACCGAGGCCTGGCTGGACGGCCAGCTGGTCGGGGGCCTCTACGGCGTCTCGATGGGGCAGGTCTACTTCGGCGAGTCGATGTTCACGACGGTCAGCGACGCGTCCAAGGTGGCCTTCGTGACCCTGGTCCACCAGCTCCAGCGCTGGGGCTGTCGGCTGATCGACTCCCAGGTCTACACCGCCCACGTCGCTCGCTTCGGCGGGCACGAGATCCCTCGCGCCGACTACCTGGAGCGTCTGTCCCGCCTGGTGCTCGAGCCCAGTCGCCTGGGCGCCTGGGCGCTCGACGCGGATCTGCAGCATGGGCCCGTGGCCTGAGCGGCTTTCGGGTTTGCGTACCCCGGGGGTCCAAGGTGATCCTGGCACCACACACCGAGAGGAGACACCCATGAGCCTGCTGGCCCTCAGCCTGAGCCTGCTCGCCTGCGATGGCGGCGAGATCGCGCTCGACGACACCGGACCCGAGACGGACACGGACACCGACACCGACGCCGACACGGACGCCGACAGCGACACGGACACGGACACGGACACCGACCGAAGCGGGGACCTGACCTTCCTGATCGACGGCGACTGGGAGGGCGGGGCCTTGACCCTGACCTACTTCGACTTCGGCCAGGACGAGCCCGCCACCGGCGCCGTCATGCACGCCGAGGCCGTCACCGGCTCCACGCAGACGGTCACCGTGGTCGGCCCCTCGGACGACGAGCTGACCGAGATCGACCCGGAGCAGTTCCCCGGCCTGACCGCCGCCTACTACATCTCCGCGGTCCACCTGGACAAGGACGGCGACGCCGAGATCGACAGCGACGAGCAGGTGGTCGGCGTCGGCACCCACTTCGCCGTGTACCTAGAGAACGTCCCGGCGGATCTGGTCGCCTTCGGGCTGGCCGACGGCTGGAACGCGCTGGCCTTCGTCGAGGGTCAGGACTTCCCGGACATCGGAGACGTCGACGCGCTGGACCTGCCTCTGTCGCTGTACCCGGTCGACTCCATCTCCGTCGGCGGCACCTACGGCGGCAGCCACGACCTGCACCAGACGCGCTTCGCGACGCTCGCGGGGCCGATGTTCGAGGGCGGCGCGGTGGACGAACTGCTGATCGACGAGGCTGGCGCGGAGACCTGGAGCTGGTCGATCAGCGAGGCCCCGCCCGAGGACCACTTCATGGACGTCGACGGGCAGTACGCCGCGCTCGAGCTGCCCATGGCCTACCTGGACAACGACCAAAGCGGCGGCTTCACCGGCGGGGACAGCCCGACCAGCGTGGCCTGCTACGACGGGCTGCCCGCGCTCCTCTGGTACAGCCCGGGCACCAGCGACGTGCTCTACGCCTGGTACGCGACGTCCTTCGGCCTGAACTTCGGCTGGCAGGCCATCCTGATCGACGACAGCGGCGAGGGCGGTCCGGCTCAGCTGGACGAGACCCAGCGGCAGAGCCTGGCCTTCGACGAGAGCTGCCAGCTGGGCGGCGAATAGTCCTCGCTCGTCACAGCAGGAAGGGGCCGGGTTAAGGCCGCGGCCCCTTTTCGAGGTGACACATGGCGGACTACGTCTACCAGATGATCGGCACCGAGAAGGTCCTGCCTTCGGGTCGGACCATCCTCGAGCGGACCTGGCTCTCCTTCTTCCCCGACGCCAAGATCGGCGTGATCGGCCACAACGGCGCCGGCAAGTCCACGCTCATGAAGATCATGGCGGGGCTGGACGAGGACTTCCACGGCGAGACCATCCTCAGGGGTGGGGCCACGGTCGGCTACCTCTCACAGGAGCCGCAGCTCGACCCGGCGCTGACCGTGCGCGAGAACATCGAGCTGGGCCTGAAGCACTGGCGCGACCTGCTGGCCGACTACGACCGGGTCAGCGAGGGCTTCGGTGACCCCGACGCGGACTTCGACAAGCTGATGGCCGACCAGTCTCGCCTTCAGGACGAGATCGACGCCTCCGGCGCATGGGAGATCGACCGGCACGTCGAGATCGCCATGGACGCGCTGCGGGTCCCCCCCTCCGACTGGAAGGTGGACACCCTCAGCGGCGGTGAGAAGCGACGCGTAGCGCTCTGCAGGCTGCTGCTCGAGAAGCCCGACATGCTGCTGCTGGACGAGCCCACCAACCACCTCGAC
>CALGIB010000021.1 GCA_937915955.1 uncultured Pseudomonadota bacterium | reverse complement strand
GCACGTAGGGCTCGGTGTTGGCGATCGTCGTCGAGAAGGCGCTGCCGAGGCGGAAGGCCTGAGCGCCCGGTCCCGCGCCGCGAGAGTCGCCGTCGACCACGTAGAAGCTGGACTTGTCCGGTGTGCGGTAGCCGACGTCGATCAGCCAGGTCGAGCGGTTGTTCCGCCTGGGGTACAGCGACTCGGAGAAGGGGGTGCCCTGAAGCCCCAGCCAGGCCCCGCCGGCGCCCGCGCCGGAGAGCTGAACCTCCTCGCCCAGGGGGCTGCCGTAGGCCATCGAGCCCAGCTCGCGGTTGGGGTCGTAGGCCATCTTGTTGGCCTCGGTCCACGTGACCCGGTCGACGAACCAGGTCGGCATGTCGAAGTACACGGCGATCATCGGGCCGACGCTGAACGTCGCGCCGAAGTTCAGCGTGTGCGCCTCGGCCGTCTGGCGCGCGACCTGCTCGTCCACGCCGTCGACGGGCTCGCGGAGCGATCCGCGAGACACGTCGAAGCCATAGCCGACGCGGATGTCACCCCGCAGCCAGGGCGGGATCTCGGTCACTTGGGCGGCCTGGGCGGTGGCCAGCATCAGCAGGAGCATGGCGGGATCGTAGAGGGGCCGCCCAGGGGGGTCAACTGGCCTGCGTCCGGTTGTCGTCAGGTCTCGCGCAGGCCGTAGTCCTTCATCTTCGTCTGCAGGCTCTTTCGGGAGATGCCCAGCCTCCGGGCGGCGCGCGTGACGTTGCTGGCCTCGGCGTCCAGCGCGGTGACGATGCGGGCCCGCTCCAGCTTCGCGGTGTGCACGCGGACGAAGTCCTTCAGCGGCATCGCGTCCAGCTCGCCGGTGATGGGGGCCGAGGGCGTCAGGGTGGCCATCCCGTGCAGATCCTCGACCCCGACGAGGTCCTCCTCGCAGAGCAGGACCGCGCGCTCCATAAGGTTCTCGAGCTCGCGGATGTTGCCCGGCCAGGACCAGGTCCCGAGGCTGCGCATCGCCTCGGGCGAGAGCCCGCGGATCTGCCGGCCCAGGCGCTCGTTGAAGCGCTCGACGAAGTGCTCGACGAGCAGCGGGATGTCCTCGACCCGATCGCGGAGTGGCGGCAGCTGGAGCGGGATCACGTTGAGCCGGTAGTACAGATCGGTGCGGAACTGGCCCCGCTGGCTGGCCTCGCCCAGATCCCGGTTGGTCGCGGCCACCAGGCGCACGTCGACCTGGATGGACTCGACGCCGCCGACCCGCTCGAAGCTCCGCTCCTGCAGCACCCGCAGCAGCTTGACCTGGAGGTCCGTCGGCAGCTCGCCGACCTCGTCCAGGAACAGCGTGCCGCCGTCGGCCAGCTCGAACCTGCCCGGCTTGCGGGCCACCGCGCCCGTGAAGGCGCCCTTCTCGTGACCGAACAGCTCGGACTCGAACAGGTTCTCGGGGATCGCGCCGCAGTTCACCGTGATGAAGGGCGCGCCGGCCCGCTCCGAGCGGTCGTGCAGCGCCCGCGCGACCAGCTCCTTGCCCGTGCCGCTCTCGCCCGTGATCAAGACGGTGGTGGGGCTCATCGCCACCTTCTCGATGAGCGCGTAGATGCGCTTCATCGAGGGCGCCTGGCCGATGATCGCGCCGAAGCGACCCGGGCCGTCCGAGAGGCCCTGGGCCGAGGCGGCCTCGGTGGCCACCGCCTTGCGGAGGATGGCCTTGAGCTCGTCCCGATCGAAGGGCTTGGTGAGGTAGTCGTGGGCGCCCAGCTTGATGGCCTCGACCGCCGAGCCGACGCTGCCGAACGCCGTGATGATGATCACGGGCAGGCCCGGCTGGTGCTGGCGGCACCAGGCCAGCAGCTCCAGGCCGCCGATCCCGGGCATCTGCAGGTCCGTCACGACGGCGTGGAACAGCGTGGTCTGGAGCTTCTCGATGCCCTCGCCGCCGTCCACGGCGGTCTCCACTGCGTAGCCATCGCGCTGCAGGTGGGCCTGAAGGACCTTCCGGATGCTGGGCTCGTCGTCGACGATCAGGACGCGCTTCATCCCCGGACCCTAATCGGACTCGAGGTACCCGAGCACCCTCAGCTGCTGCTCGGCGGCCAGGTCGGGCTGCCGAGGGGGGTCTTCTCGCAGCTCGCAGTCCTCGCGCAGGTCGCGCAGCCACCAGGTGCCCGAGCGGCTGGGCTCGACCACCAGCTCGCCGCCCTCGAAGCGAGCGGGGCCCCAGCTCCCGGGGGGGGACCAGTCGGGCCAGCCCACCTCCCCAGGCAGCCTCAGCGGCTCGCCGGCCACCACCGCCTGCTCGCACCAGGGGCGCCGCTCGAACTCGATCTCCTCGATGGACTCGATCGCGGCGCTGAGCTGGTGGTCCAGGGTGCGCTCGTCGCCCAGGAGCGTTCGCTGGGCGCCGTAGTAGAGCGCACCCTCGGGCGAGATCAGCGCCCAGCGGTGGATGGGGCTGCGCGGCCCCAGCGGGTGCCCCAGCAGGACCCGGGGGCCCAGCGGCTTGCTGCCCGTCACCGCCAGGCCGAGCGCCCGCTGCAGGGCCTGGCCGACCTGGTGCAGGCCGATGCGGGGTGGGGAAGGGTCCAGCTCGGCGCCGGTGATGGCCGCGTGGACCCGGGTGACCTCGGGCCAGAGCGCGTGGCCGTGCTCGAAGCCGCCGTGCTCGAAGAGCTCCTCGCCGTGATCGCTGACCACGGCGATGACCGTGTCCGGTCCTGCCAGATCGAGCAGCGCGCCCGCGCTCGGGTCCAGCTCGCCGACGCCCGCCGCGTAGAGCTCGCCGATGCGCCGCTTGTCGGCCGCGGTCGCCCAGGCAGGCCAGCCGTCCAGGTCCGCGAAGCTGTTGTCGACCCGGGGGCTGGGCTCCCCGGGCACCTGCGTCTTCGGCAGGTAGGGCATGTGGGCGGTCATCAGCTGGACCACCAGCAGGCGTGGGGCGCGCGTCTCTTCCCGCCACCAGGCCTGGGCCACCTCGACCGCCCGGCCGTCGTCGTCCACGCTGAGGACCCGATCGAAGCCCTGATCCAGGTTGCTGCTCGGGCCCACCCAGGGGTTGGCGCTGACCAGCATGCGCTTGTGGTCGGGCAGGCGGTCGGCCAGGGTGATCGCCTGCCCCGAGAGCCAGCTCGAGCCCTCGGGGAGCAGCTCCCAGGGCTGCTGGCCGGTGAACAGCGCCACCATCGAGGGCACCGTCCAGGCCGAGGGGCTGAGCACCTCGTCGGCGGTCCAGGCGCCCTGGGCGTGGGCGTGGATCCGGGGGGTGCGCGCGGCCGTCAGGTGGTCGGGGCGCGTGGTGTCGAGCACGATCAGCAGCAGGTCCCGGCCGCGGGCGGCGGGCTTGGGCAGCTCCACCCAGAGCGGCTGGTCGCAGGCGATCTCGATCCTGGAGACCCCTGGCGACGACCAGCTCCCGGTGCAGGGATCGCCCAGCGCCACGGCGTCCTCGGGCGGCTCCTCTCCCGGTCCCAGCGCCCGACCCGCCCGGACCTCGGAGCCCAGGACCAGGCGCCCCCTGTTCAACGTGGCATCCCACGTCGGGGCGCAGGCCAGGAGGGTCAACAGCACTCACACCACCTTTTCAGGAGCCCGCGAAACATCGAATAGGATGCCGCATCCAGGTGTCCGA
>CALGIB010000020.1 GCA_937915955.1 uncultured Pseudomonadota bacterium | reverse complement strand
CTGTCCGTCACGGGCTGGCCGTCGTAGAAGCGGGTCCGCTCGACCAGCGCCATCCCCTCCTCGCGGAGCTCCCAGACCTGGCTGCCGCGCTCCTGGCCGGACTCCTCCTCGAGCACGAACAGGAACAGGCCGGGCTCGAGCTCGAACGGGAAGGCGCCCTCGGCCCAGGACGCGCTGGGGTTGACGACGTCCGAGGGCACCGGGCGCCCGGTGTCCGTGCCGGGCGCGCCGCAGTCCAGCCAGTCCGAGAAGGCCTGGATCTCCTCGGCCCTGGGCCCGCCCGAGGGGGGCATGGAGCCCTCGGAGACCCGAACCCGGACCCGATCCAGCTGCAGACGCAGGTCCTCCAGGCTGTCCAGACGCAGCGCCCCCTGCTGCTGCACCTCGCCGTGGCAGGAGCTGCAGTAGGTCAGCAGGTAGGGCTGCCCGACCATCGCGTAGTCGCCGCAGTCCGCGCTCTCGGCGAGGCGGGAGTCCGTCGAGGGGGCGGGAGCGCCGCAGGCGGAGAGGAGCCAGATCATCAGTAGATCAGGAACTCGGGATGGCGGACCAGCCCCTCGTAGACGCCCGGCCAGCCGGCCGCGGCCTGCAGCGTCTCGAGCCCGTCCAGCTCCGAGGACGTGGCGGGGCGCCCCAGGAACTCCTGGTGAAGCTCGGCCAGGGCCTCACGGACAGCGCCCTCCGGCGCGGCTCGAGTCGCGGCCAGCTCGCGCCCGGCCCAGGAGAGCGCCAGGTGGTGCCCCAACGAGGGGTGGGTGTTGCCGTTGAGCACCTCGTCGTCGTCGGATCCGCCGGCCAGCACCTTCACGTCGACCTCGAAGCTGAGCCTCTCCGCGAAGTCCGGGTCCAGGCCGTGGCCGACCAGGACGTCACCGATCTGGTCCGGCCGAAGCACCCGCTGATCCGCAGCGCCGTACTCAGGGCCCAGGACCACCTCCCGCGCCAGCGCCGAGACCCGCAGGCCCTCGTCCTGGAAGCCTCGGGTCCACTCGACCAGGGGGTCAGCGGGCTCCAGTCCGCGGCCCAGCAGCCCCTCGGCGAAGGCGCGGGTGGCGCAGCTCGCGAACCTGGGGTCCTCAGCCAGGCGCTCGCCCAGATCCGCCAGATCGCCCACGGGCACACCGAACCAGGCGGGCGGCCGCCAGCCTCGGTAGTAGGCCTCGTCGTGCAGGCTGTAGAGGACCAGCTCGTCCAGCGGCGCCGCGACCGATCGCTCGGCGAAGCCCCCGAGGCTGGCCGCCAGCGGGTCCAGGGCGTCGTGACAGGTGGCGCAGGCCGCGTCGTTGCGGATGGCGTCCTCCATGTCCAGGAGGTCCTCGGGGGCCAGATCGAACTCGAAGCTCGTGTCGCGCTCGAGGAAGTTGCTGCAGAGGAAGACGTCCGCGATGGCGTTGGCCCGGCGCCGGTTGTAGTTGGTCAAGTCACCGTCGTAGCGCAGCCAGAAGCTCGAGCTGCTCAAGAGGCCAGACATCACGCGCTCGTCGGGGGCACCGTAGGCCTCCCAGTCGTCTCCCCCGTGAGACCAGCCCAGCAGCTCGGCCTGCGCGGGGTGTCGAGGCAGCCAGCCCGCGGTGACGACCTCGGAGAAGGGCAGATCGGCCAGGATCACCCGCCGAACGAGCTCCAGTGGCTCCCAGCCCAGCGCTCGGAGCGCCTCCTCCGAGGCCGAGGTGAAGTCCCGCGCCGGAGTGGCCAGGAAGTGCGTCGCGACGTGGGCCCGGTCGTTGTAGCGCCAGGCCATGCGCTCGGCGAAGGCGGGCTCGCTGACCCAGAGCTCGACGAGCTCCTCGAGCACAGCCGGGTCCGCCTCCACCCGCGCGAGCTCCTCGGCCGAGATGCGACGGCCTCTCAGATCCAGGCTGGCCCGAGCGGCCCAGGGGCCGGGCTCCAGGGTCTCGGCCGGCTCCTCGATCAGGACCTCCTGCGCCGAGTCCTTGGCGGGCGATCCATCGGCGCAAGCGAACAGCAGGGGCAGCGTGGTGGTCACCCCGAGAGGATAGCCCCGCTCAAGGGACCAGGGCGGCCCCGACCAGGACCAGCCAGATCGCCCCTCCGATGCCGGCTTTCACAGCGGTCCCAGCCAGCCGGCCGACCGTCGCGAAGACCGCCGGCTTCACAGCGTCCCTGGGCTCGGAGCGCACCAGGGCCTCGCCCCCCAGGGCCCCAAGGAAGGTCCCGGCCAGAGCGCCGATCAGCGAACCGACCAGGGGGATCGGGATCCACCAGGTGCCGGCCAGAGCGCCCAGCACCGTGCCCGCGAAGCCGGCGGCGATGCCCGCCCTGGACGCCCCGGCCTTGCGCGCCCCGAGCACGCCGGAGACGAGGTCTACGCCCTCGCCGAAGGCCGCGAAGGCCGCCGCCAGGGCCAACAGCCCCCAGCCGAAGGTCGTCGGGTCCGCGCCCGCGAGCCAGGCGCCGTCGAAGAGCTCGATGCCGACCGCGCCCAGCAGCATGGCCCAGGTGCCCGGCACGCCCAGCAGGACCAGCCCAACGCAGAACAGGGCCAGGAGGCCGAAGATGGCCGCGACGAGAAAGCTCATGTGCACCTCACTGTTCCGTACACACGCCGTACCCCACCTATTTCCGTGGGGGGCGCGCGGGGGCCTCGGACTCGGGTAGGCTCCGCCGATGATCCTGCTCGCGCTGGCCTGCATCCAGGAGCTCCCCAGCGCCGGGGACTCCTCCCCGACCGGGGGCGAGGACTGCCTCCCCGCGGCTGAGGTCTGCAACGGGGTGGACGACGACTGCGACGGCGACGTCGACGAGGACGCCGACGACGCGCTCGAGCTCTGGCTGGACCAGGACGGCGACGGCTTCGGTGACCCGGACCAGCCCGTCCTGGCGTGCGAGCTGAGCGAGGGGCTGGCCGAGGACGCCCTGGACTGCGACGACGGCGACGGCGCGATCCACCCCGGCGCCGACGAGCGCTGCGACGACGTCGACAGCGACTGCGACGGCGACCTGCTCGACCCCGACGCCCTGGACACCCAGAGCTGGTACCAGGACGCCGACCGCGACGGCTACGGGAGCGGAGAGCTCCAGGAGGGCTGCTGGCCGCCCGAAGACGCCGTCAAGCTGGGCGGCGACTGCGACGAGACCGACCCGCGCGCGAACCCGGGGGCGCTCGAGGCCTGCGACGGCGCCGACAACGACTGCGACGGCGACCTGGACGAGGGCGGCGTCTGCCCCTGCCCGGTCGAGGTCTACGGCGCCCACACCTAC
>CALGIB010000019.1 GCA_937915955.1 uncultured Pseudomonadota bacterium | reverse complement strand
CGCACCGCATCGGAGGCCTGCTCGACCCGGTGGGTGTGCTCCCACTCGGAGAAGAGCGCGTTGTCGCTGTGATCGACGAAGTGGCTGCCGGCGACGTGCTCCACGAAGGTGAACGGCCAGGTGACCGTGGGCACCATGCCGGTCCAGATCCTGGCCTCGACCGTGCGTGGCAGGCCCTCGCCGCGGAGGCTGGAGCGCAGGGCGTCGAGGTCCCCGCTGAAGCGGAGGAAGGGCTTGAGCTCGTCCGCGAGGCGGTCGGGGTCGGTCTTCGCCGCCCAGACCTGGTCCGCCGAAGCGTAGAAGCGGGTCGAGCAGCTCAGCTTGAAGCGCGTCGTCATGGCGGCGTGCTAACGCCTGGCTCGCTCGCTGGCACGAGGTGCAGCTTCACCCAGGCGTGACGGACCTCGAAGCGCTGCACCTCCTGCAGGTCGAGCTCCTGGAGGCGGCCCAGCGGCTCGCCCTCGCAGACCTCGACGACGAAGCCGCTGACCTCGCGCGGATCGGTCTCGAAGGCGTAGAGCTGGAGCTGATCCATGGGCTCGTCCACCACGCCGGCGTAGGGCCGCGTCAGCTGTGTCCAGGCGTAGCTCCCCACCCAGACGGGCTGGTCCCGCTCGAGCGCGGGCGCGGCCAGCCGCACGGCGCGCGCGACGTCCAGACCGTAGATCGAGGACTCGGGGCCCCAGGCGCTGGGGCGGTGGAGGAAGAACAGGCTGGTCAGCAGCAGCGGCGCCGCCGTCCAGGGTGTGGCGGCCAGCAGCAGCGCCACCCAGCCCAGCAGGCCGGGGATCAGGTAGCGGACGTGGGTGTGGTGATCGAGGCGGTCCAGACCGCCCAGGAAGTTCAGGGTGCCGAAGAAGGCCAGCTGGACGAGCACGTGGGCCAGCACGATCAGCAGGGGACGTCGGCGCGGGGAGAGGCGCCAGAGTCCCCAGGCCGCGACCGGGACGGCCAGCCAGCGCCACTGCTCGCCGAGCACGATCCAGAGCACGCTGCCCAGATCGGCCAGCCAGCCGCCCAGGTCCTCGGGCAGGCGCTCGGAGCCGGCCAGCGCCCAGCCCGTCTGGCTCCAGTGCAGCAGGGCCCAGCCGGCCAGGACCAGGGGAGGCGCGGCCCAGCCCCAGCCCCTGCGCCGATCCATCAGGCAGGCCGCCAGGGCCGGGGCCGCGAGCAGGACGCCGGGCTCCTTGCAGAAGGTGGCCAGGCCGGCGGTCAGGGCGAAGAGCCAGTCGCGGCGGTCCAGGATCGCCACCAGCGCCCAGGGGGTCAGGGCCATCAGGGGCAGGTCGGTGTCGCAGCGCAGCAGCTGGGCGGCGACCGGGGGCAGCAGCGGGATCAGCGCCGCGGTCCAGGCCACCTGGGGTCCGCCCATGCGGCGGAGCAGCGCGGCCATGCCCGCGCCCAGGCCGACCGCGCAGGGCAGGGCGGCCAGGTGTACGGCCACGTGGGTCTTCACGGGCAGCTTCAGCAACAGCGCCAGGTACGCGTACCAGCCGACGGGGTGGGCGTAGTCGGGCAGCCCGCCGGCCCACTGGGGGGGCAGCCGCGCCTCGGGGCGGGTGGCCGCGGGCAGCTGGTCCAGCACCCAGCCGGGGTCGGTCCCCATGCTGAGCGCCTTGGGCACCCACCAGAACAAGCCGTCCTCGACCAGGGGCGCGTCCAGGTTGAGGAGCACGACCAGGACCGCGACGAGCGAGGCGAGCAGGGCGGGGGCGTGGCGCACGACGCTCCGACGCTACCCCGGGCCGAGCGGGACGGTTAGCCGGGTGGCCCTGAAGACGAGGACGATCCCCATGGGCAACCCCCACATTCCGCGCGACGACGTGCACGCCTGGTCCGAGCAGGCTGCGGAGGCCGCCGAGCTCTTCAAGGGCACGGCCACCCGCCTGCTGCGCAGCCAGAAGCGCCTGCTCAACTTCTACAACCAGAACCTCCCGGCCACCGACGGCCAGACGGGCGAGGTCAGCGTCTACCTGTTGTCCGTCGTCGTGCGCCTGTTCGACCGCGCAGGCGGCCGCCTGAACAAGGTCAACGGGGCGCAGATCAACCGCGCCGCCGCGAAGATCGGCGGGCTGACGGACACGCTGCTGCCCTTCGACGAGGGCTTCCCCGAGCGCGTGCGCGAGGTGGCCGACCGCGCCCAGCCGCACATCCTGGACGAGGCCCTCTGGGCGCTCTTCGAGCGGGACGAGAAGAAGGAAGGCGAGGTCACCGTCGACCCCGAGCAGTCGGGCCTGATCTTCCTGATGCTGTGGGTCGCGACCGAGGCGCTGGATGACGCCTGGAAGCCGCCGGCCGACTTCGGCGCCCAGGCGTGATCGCGCTGCTGTTGGCCTGCGCGGCTCAGAAGGAGGCCCCCGAGGCCCCGCCCGTCGAGCCCGTGGTCGAGCTGGGTTCGGCTCCCGAGCGCCCCCTGCTGGGGGTCGAGGTGAAGGCGCCCAGCGCGCCGAAGGCCATCGACGTGCGCGCGCCGACGCCCGAGGCCGCGCTGGTCCCGGGCCAGGACCTGCTGGTCCAGGGCAGCGCCACGGTCTGGGAGGGCGCGCTCGTGGTCGAGCTGCTCGCTGGCGATGAGCGGGTGGCCAAGGAGCTGGTCACCGCCAGCACCGCGGCCCCCGGTAGGGGCTCCTTCGAGGTGCTCGTCCCTGTGCCCGAGGGCCAGTCCGGCGAACCCTGGAGGCTGCGGGTCTACAGCAGCTCCCCCAAGGATGGCTCGCCGACCAACCTGGTCGAGGTCCCGCTCTCCGGCCCCTGAGCGGGCTCGAGCCAGCAGGAACCTGCGCCCGATCAAACAACGGACTCTCAACTCCACATCGCCCCGCGGACTCGCCTAGGCTGTCTCGGTCAGGGCGACCGCTGGAGTGGATGTGCTGCTGTTTGTGATCAGCTGGGCGCTGGGTGCTGAGCCGGGCGAGCGGATCGACGCCTCGCCGACGCCAGGGCAGCCCGTCCTGGTCAACCTCTGGGCCAGCTGGTGCGCCCCCTGTCGAGCCGAGCTGCCCTTGCTGGACGCGCTGCACGACGAGGTCGAGGCCGAGGGCCTGTCCGTGGTCGCCGTGAACCTGGACAGCCAGCGCCGCCCAGCCGAGGGCGTGATGCGGCACCTGGGGCTGGATCTGCCGGTGATCTACGGGGACGAGGAGCTGGCCGAGGCCTTCGCCCCAGTCGCGCTGCCCGCGACCTACCTGCTGGATGCCTCGGGTCGGATCGTCGAGGTCAAGCTGGGCGCGCTGGACGAGGCCGAGGTCGAGCGCCTGGGTCGAGCCCTGCTGGACCTCGCTGAGCCCCGCTGATGCTGTGGCTGCTGGTGGCCTGTCGCCCCGAGCCCACCCCGCAGGAGCTCTTCGCCGAGCAGGTCGCGCCGGTCTTCGAGGCCAGCTGCGCGGCCAGCACCTGCCACGGCGTGGCCCCGGGCGCGGAGGCCTCGGGCGAGGTCGTGGACTGGGACACCTTCGTGCTTCAGCTCGACGATCAGGGTCGCCTCGCGGACCTCCCCCAGGCGCGAGTCGCGGCGCTGAGGGCGATCAATACGCTCGAGCCGGCCTTCTCGAGCCTGCTCCGCAAGCCCTCGGATCGGGCCTGGGGAGGGCTCTCGCATCGGGGCCTGTCCAGCTTCACCTCGCCCGAGGACCCCGCCTACCAGGCCGTGCTGACCTGGATCGAGGCCGAGCCCGAGGGGGGTGAGGATCCCGAGCCCCTGAGCGCGCTCGAGCAGCAGTTCGCCGACGAGGTGCAGCCGGCGCTGGTCTCGCTGAGCTGCTTCAACGCCAGCTGCCACGGCCTGTCCTCGGGGGTCCCCTTCCGGCTGGACGCCGGCATCGGCGGTCAGCACTCCATCCAGGGCACCCGAGACAACCTGGGCGCCGCGCGGACGATGGTCTCGCTGGACGGCTACCCGCTGCAGTCGCGCCTGCTGCGCAAGGCCCTGCCGCTCCAAGACGGGGGCCTGGGCCACAAGGGCGGCAACGTCAACTTCCTGCAGGGCCTGGACGACGAGCGCGTGCAGCCCATCGTCGACTGGATCTGCGCGGAGCGGCTGGAGGCCACCGGCTTGGGCTGCGCCGAGCCCACGGACCCCTCGCTGCGGTCCTTCGTCTACGTGCGCGGCGAGCTGCCCGCCGAGGGCGCCTTCCAGCTGGACAGCTACGCCCCGGGCACCGACATCTGGCTGGCCACGCTGATCGACGGCCAGGTCGTCGGGACCGAGAACCTCACCGCCGGCCTGCACGACGGCGGCGGGGACGCGCGGGACCCGGCCGTGGACGCCGAGGGCCGCATGCTGGCCTTCTCGCTGCGTCAGGACGAGCGCAGCGGGCACGAGCTCTGGGAGCTGGATCTGGAGACCCGCGAGGCCCGCCAGCTGACGTCCAGCGACGGCGAGCTGCCCGGCGGGGGGCTGGGCACCGACCGCGATCCGACCTACGGTCCCGAGGGCACGCTCTGGTTCGTCTCCACGCGCCTGGGCCTGGTGGCGGACGCCGGCGAGCAGCTGGACGCGGAGCTCTTCGAGCTGGACCTGCACAGCGGCGAGCTCATCCGCCGGTCCTGGACCCCGCACATAGAGCGCTACCCGGCCTACCTGGTCTCGGGCGAGGAGGCCGGCGGCGAGATCTCCTTCACCGCGCTGCGGGACGCGCTGCGGCCCCAGGACCGCGCCCACCCCTTCCGCTTCCCGACGGGGCTGCGCACCGAGTACCACCAGCACTTCGGCATCACCCCGCCCGAGGACCTGCTCTTCGACCTGCGCGAGCTGGCGGACGGTCGCTATGTCGCGGTGCTAGGTGACCTGAGCAACGCCTGGGCTGGCGGCCGGCTGGTCGTGATCGACCGCAACCTGGGCCCCGAGCTGAACGAGCGGGCCCAGACCTCGGCCCCGGGCCTGCCCTTCTACCTGGAGCCCATGATCCGGCTGGACCCGGACAGCAGCGCCTCGGGCACCACCCAGCGCCTCTGGCGGGACCCGGTCGGCCTGCCCGACGGCGGCCTGCTCGCGGCGATGGCCGAGGGTCCCCTGGACCTGGACGATCCGCTGGCCGACCCGCACCTGGTCCTGGCGCGCCTGGAGCTGGTCCTCTCGGCCCAGGGCAGCGAGCTCATCTGGCAGCCGCTGTTCGAGGACCCCGACGCCGACTGCTGGGACCCACAGCCCGTGCTCGCTCGCCACCTGCCCCCCTCGGAGGAGGTCTGGAGCTGGGACGCCCAGGCCGACACCGGCCGCATCCATCACCAGGGCGTGGCCACCATCGACGCTCTGCTCGGCAACCTCTACCCGTCGGGCGTCAAGCAGCCGCGCGACGACTTCGCCTGGGTGCGCCTGATCGAGCACGTGCCGCTGACCCCGGACCAGCGGGCGGGGGCCAGCCTGGGCACCCACGGCCCCGCGCGCGTCCTGGCCGAGCTGCCGCTGGCGGCCGACGGCACCTTCCAGGCCGCGCTGCCCGCCGGGCTCTCGTTCCGGATCCAGCTGCTGGACGAGCGCCGACTGGCCATCGGTCAGCCCCACAACCGCTGGTTCGACGTGCACCCTGGGCAGACCCTCCCCCAGGGCGTGCAGGTCGAGCACTACGACACGCTCTGCGCGGCCTGCCACGGCGCCCTGGACGGCGACCCCGAGCAGGTCTTCGTCGAGCCCGACGGCCTCAGCGGCGCCTCGCTGACCCTGTCCCGCTACCAGGACCAGGACCCGCGGCGCCCCATCGAGGCCCCCGAGCTGGGCGAGGCGACGCGCATCGAGGTGGACTTCGAGCAGGACGTGCAGCCCCTGCTGGTCGAGCGCTGCGGCGGCTGCCACGCGGCGCAGGCCCCCGTGATCAGCGCTGAGGACGACCCCGACCAGCCTGGCTTCAGCCTGGCCTACACCAGCCTGCTGGAGGCCGGCGGCGCCTCGGGCAACGGCATGGCCTGGGTGGACGAGCCCGAGGCGCGGTCCTGGAGCAGTCACCTCGTCGAGGTGCTCCTGGGCGAGGAGCTGGGCGCACCCGGCGAGCTGTCCTCGCCGCAGCCCCATCCGGCCGAGGACCCCTTGAGCGACGACGAGCTGCTGCTGGTCACGCGCTGGATCGACCTCGGCGCCACCTGGCGAGGGGGCCCCTGATGTCCGGTCTCCTGACGCTGCTGGCCTGCCTCAGCCCCGCCGAACAGGCGCTCGAGCTGCGCGACCTGGAGTCCTTCGAGGATCAGGTCCAGCCGGTGCTGGCGGCCCGCTGCGCCAACCCCTCCTGCCACGGCGACGCCGAGCGGCCGCTGGAGCTCTACGCGCTGCACTTCCACCGCATGGACAGCGCGATGCTGCATCGAGACACGCCCCTGGACCATGACGAGCTGCGGGCCAACGCCCTGCGCGTGCTGGGCGTCGGCGTCGGGCTGGAGCCTGCCCGCAGCCCCGCGCTGCGCAAGCCGCTGGCCGTGGAGGCGGGAGGCCAGGAGCACGTCGGCGGCGCGCTGTTCGGAGACACCGGGGCCGTGGACTACCGCAGCCTGCGGAGCTGGCTCGAGGACGACACCGGAGGTCCCCCATGATCGGTCTGCTGTTGTGCTTGCTGGGCTGCGCCCCTCTGCTGGCCCACCAGCGCGCGGTGCTGATGAGCCCCGTGATGATGGAGGCCGAGGACGAGGCCTTCGACCTGCACGTCTGGCAGACCCGGGAGCTGATGCGCGGAGCCACCGGCGGCAGCGGGGCGGCCTGCGGATGCATGTGAGCCTGCTGCTCGCGCTGTCCTCGTCCTGGGCCGGAGGCAGCGCCTCGACCCGCGTGGACGGCTACCTGGACCCCTGGATCCAGGTCTGGGCGCCCTCGCTGAGCGGCTCCTGGAGCGGAGAGCGCGGCGAGGTCCAGGGCGGGATCGTGCTGGATGCGCTCAGCGGAGCCACCCAGGTCGTCACCGCCGACGGCCTCTCGGGCGCGACCACCTTCACCGAGCGGCGCGTGGGCGGCGTGCTGGGCGGCACGCTGAACCTGGGCGACCAGGGCACCGGCTCCCTGCGCTGGGAGACCAGCCAGGAGTCCGATTACCGCTCCCAGGTGCTGGCCGCGGGCGGCAGCGTGGAGCTCTGGGAGCGCGCCACGGTCAGCCTCGGCTACGGCTTCAACGTGGACGGGCTGGGCTCCAGCGACGATGCCCAGCTGTCCGAGCGCAGCCTCGGGCATCAGGTGGATCTGGGTTGGACCCACATCCTCGGGCCCACCACGGCGCTGAGGATCCTGGGCACGGGCCGCACCCTGAGCTGCGACGCCGGCCACGGCTGCCTGGGCAGCCCCTATCGCTACGTCGCGCTGCTCGACGAGCAGGGAGAGCCCACCAGCGCGGTGCCCGGCAGAAACCCCGATCGGCTGGCCTCGGCGGCGGCGGGGCTGCGCCTGTCCCAGGCCGTGGGCAGCTCGGTTGGCGTCCACGCCGGCTACCGCTTCTACGCCGACACGTGGTCGGTGCAGGGCCACACCGCCGAGCTCAAGGTGATGACCGGGCTGCTCGGCCAGCGGCTCTTCGTGACCGCCCGGGGGCGCGGCTCCTTGCAGACGGGCGCCTCCTTCTACGCCGACGACTACGCGCTCTCGGACGACCTGCTCGTGCCGGGCTGGCGCACCTCGGATCGGGAGCTCTCGGGCCTGCGAGCGCTCCAGGGCGGCCTCGAGCTGCGCTGGCGTCTGTACGCGCCCGGGCGCCTGTCCCAGGTCGACCTGTTCCTGGGTGGGGACCGCGGGGCCTGGCAGTACCCGGACCACAGCGAGCTGCCGGACCGGACGGCCTGGATGGCGCGAGGAGGCATCGATGTGGAGCTCTGAGCTCTTGCTGCTGCTGCTGGGCTGCCCTCCGGTGCTCCAGGACAGCGACCCCCAGCCCGTGGAGCTGGAGGAGGTCGACTGCGAGCTGGGGCAGCTCCAGGACGAGGCCTTCACGCCGCTCCAGGACGGGGACGAGGCCGAGCTCTGGCTGGGCTTCCAGGGCTTCCTGTTCCTGCTCGTGCGAGCCAGCTCCGATCAGCCCCCGGCCCACCCCACCGCGCTGTTCTCGCTGAGCCTGGAGGGCGAGGACCCCAGCTCGGGCAGCCAGCCGGATCTGGACTTCGACGGCTCACTCTCGGACGAGATCCTGGTCTTCCTTCCCAGCGCCAACGTCAGCGCCTACGAGGGGCGCAGCGGCAGCCTGGCCGTGCGCCTGCAGGGGGCCGAGCGCACCTGCCTGGACACCGTCGAGGTCCGGCTGGTCGACCTGGACCCCTGCATCCACACCGACACCGAGCCCATCTGCCCCGAGGACTCCGGTCGATGACCGCGCTGCTGCTCGCGCTGGGCTGCTCGGACTGGGAGCCCCGCTCGCTGGAGCCCTACGAGAACACCTTCGGACCGGGCGATCCCCTGTGGTCCGAGCAGCCCTGGCGTGACAAGCCCCAGGAGGTCGTGGTGGTCGGGGACCGGGCCTACGTGAGCCTGCCGGGCACCGCGGACGAGCCCGGCCGCGAGCTGGCCATCGTGGACCTGGTGGACGGCGAGGTCGAGCGCCTGGACGTGCTGGGCCGCAACCCCACGGGCCTGGCTCTGCACCCCGAGGGGCGCTGGCTGGTGGTCTTCAACCGCTTCAGCAACTTCGCGACGCTGGTCGACGTGGAGCGCGACAAGGTCGTGGACCTGCTGCCCATGGACTTCTACGCCACAGAGGGCGCCTTCTCGCCGGACGGTCGGGCGCTCTATGTGACCAACCGCTGGAAGGACAGCGCCCAGACCTTCGCCGTCGAGCTGTCTCGCGGCGGCCTGGAGCTGTCCCTGGTGGGCGAGCAGGTGGTGGACGCCAACCCCCGCGACGTGGCCGTGGACCCCTCGGGCCAGCACGTCGCCATCGCGGCGTTGACCGGCACTAGCGTCTCGCTGCTGGACGCCTCGGGGACGCAACAGCGCCGGGTCGAGCTGGGGGCTCCGGTCGCGGACGTGGCCTTCGTCAACGGCTGGCTCGTGGCCGCGACGCTCTCGGCCAGCACCCACCACCAGCCACACGAGGGGCCCGACACCGACGGCGACGGGCTGCCCGGAGACGGCACGCCGAACATCAACTTCCAGGACCTCCAGAGCGAGCTGGCGGTCATCGACCCGGCGACGGGCCTGGTGGCCTGGCGCACCACCTCGGACAGCGTCTGCTGCCGGGACTACCGAGACGTCGCGCCGGAGGACCTGGACCGCTCGGGGGACCTGCTCCCCGACCGGGACCTCTGGGTGGTCGAGGGCGCGCTGCCCGAGCAGCTGCTGGCCGACGGCGAGGCCCTCTGGGTGGCCTACTCGGCCAGCGACGAGGTCCAGCGCTTCGGCGTCCAGGACGACGGCCGCCTCGTGAGCCAGGGCAGCTGGGCCACCGCGGGCCACAACCCCCACGGCCTGGCCCTGCACGGGGACGAGCTGCTGGTTGTGCACCGCCTCAGTGAGACGCTGGGTGTCTACGAGCGAGGCGGCGCGCTGCAGGAGCAGCTGTTCGTCGGTAGCGGCGGGGACTTCCCGGCCACGGACGCCGAGATCGGCGAGCTCTTCAACTTCGTGACGGCGCCCTTCACCGTCGACGGAGACGGCGCCTGCGCGGCTTGCCACCGCGAGGGTGGCAACATCGACAAGGCCTTCTCGATGCCGCTGACCCGCTACCCCGGGGTCGGCTCGCGCATGACCATGGCCTACCGGGGGGCCGCCGACACGCGCCCCTGGTTCTTCGAGGCCGCCTTCGACGAGACCAACTTCAAGCCCGTGATGAACGAGCTGGCCCGGGTCGAGAACTTCTGCTGCAGCGACTACGGGCTGTGGCCCGACGGCGCGCCCGCCGACTGCGCCAGCTCGCCGCCCGTCGAGTGCGAGGAGGCCAGCAACGCCTGGTCCCGCGACGGCGTCACCGTCGCCTCCCGAGACGGCGAGGGCGCCGAGCACGCCTCGGTCCGCCCCAGCGATCAGCCCACGCGCGACCTGTTCTACCTGGAGCAGGCCGAGCGGGTCATCGGCCGCACCAGCAGCTTCGGGGACGGGGTCTTCGAGCAGGACCCCATCACCCTGGACACCCGCCCGGCCGACCTGGACTTCGACGGCATCACCCGCGCGCTGGGGCTCTTCCTGCTCACCGACACCAGCCTGCTGCCCAACCCCAACGAGACCGACCGTGACGCCGTCCAGCGTGGCCAGGCCCTGTTCGAGAGCCTGGACACGGGCTGCGCCGCCTGCCACCCGGCGCCCTCGTTCGCCCTGGGGGGACAGACCGGCGAGCTCCAGCGCATGGGCCCCGTGGTCAGCCCTACCCGGGCCGACGACGGCACCAACCTGGACATCTTCGCGGGCGGCTTCGTGCAGACCTTCCCCCGCGCCGAGCAGGACCTCTGCGAGGACCTCTGCGATCAGGAGCTCTGCGACGAGGACCCCGGGGTCTGCGACGACCTGCGCGACGTGAAGTTCGGCGTGACCTCGCTGCGGGGCATCTGGGACCGCGCGCCCTCGATGCTGCACGACGGCCGCGCCCAGGGGCTGCGCGAGGTCCTGTGTACGCCGGGCCACGTGGCGCTCCAGGACGGCGAGCAGGGCTTCAACGAGCTGGACGGCATCCCCGACAGCCACGGCGGCACCAGCCACCTGGGCGCGGACGAGATCCACGACCTCGTCGCCTACCTGGAGTCCCTGTGACC
>CALGIB010000018.1 GCA_937915955.1 uncultured Pseudomonadota bacterium | reverse complement strand
CCATCCAGGTCGCTCTCGCCGTGGGTGTAGAAGTCTCCGTGCTCCCCGGTGTCCAGCAGGCTGAACACGACCCCGCCGCGCGTCTCACCCAGGGTCGGCCAGCCCTCGGTCGCCAGGCCCTCGCGCACGCTGTCGTGGCCGCGCTGCACCTGCGCGGGCGTGATGACCCGGTCGGGCCAGGTGCTGGCGATGTCGCCCTCGAGCAGCGCGTATTGGGCCTCGCCCTGGTCCTCGAAGAACTCCGTCTTGGGCTCGATGAGCACCATCAGCGGGTGGTGCGCCGGGTTGCGGTCCGACCAGGCCCGGAGCTCGCCGAGGCAGTCCACCAGCCGCTCGCAGCTGGTGCTGGCGTCGATGAGCGGCGCGTGGAAGACCAGCAGCTCGCCGTCGATCCAGTTCACGTCCAGCTCGAACTGCCGCACGCCTTGCTCCAGGGCCTGCTCGGACAGGGGCGCGTGGGTGTAGGACCACTCGTCCAGGGTGTCCTCGGCGGGCTGCTGGTGGTAGCTGTTGTGGGTGCCCAGGGCCTGGAGGTGGTTGACCCGAAGGACCTCGTCCAGGGGGTAGTCGAAGCTCAGGTCGGCCACGCTGTCGTCCGAGGGTGGCGCAGCCGCGCAGGCCAGGAGCAAGGTCAGCATCCATTCAGCCTAGCACTGTCAGGTTGGCCTCGTCGGGGGTGGCGAGCTTGCCCCCTCTGGCCTTAGAAGGTGGGTCCATTTCCATCGGGAACCGAATGCACATCGACAAGCAGAGGCTCACCCACCTCCAGCAGCTCGAGACCGAGAGCATCCACATCATCCGCGAGGCCGCGGCCGAGTTCGACAACCCGGTGATGCTCTACTCGATCGGCAAGGACAGTGGGGTCATGGCCCACCTCGCGCTCAAGGCCTTCGCGCCGGGCAAGCCGCCCTTCCCGTTCATGCACGTCGACACGACCTGGAAGTTCAGCGACATGATCCGCTTCCGGGACCAGTACGCCAAGGACAACGGCATCGACCTGCTGGTCCACACCAACCAGGAGGGCAAGGCCGCGGACATCAACCCCTTCGATCACGGCAGCGCGCACTACACGAACGTGATGAAGACCGACGGCCTGAAGCAGGCGCTGGACAAGTATCAGTTCGACTGTGCCTTCGGCGGGGCCCGCCGGGACGAGGAGCGGAGCCGCGCCAAGGAGCGCATCTTCAGCTTCCGCGACGACCACCACCAGTGGGACCCCAAGAACCAGCGGCCCGAGCTGTGGAACGCCTACAACACACGCATCCGCAAGGGCGAGAGCGTGCGCGTCTTCCCGCTGTCCAACTGGACCGAGCTGGACGTCTGGCTCTACATCCTGCGCGAGGACATCCCCATCGTGCCGCTCTACCTGGCCAGGCCGCGGCCCGTGGTCGAGCGCGACGGCACGCTCATCATGGTGGACGACGAGCGCATGCGCCTGCACGAGGGCGAGGTGCCGATGACGATGAGCGTCCGCTTCCGCACCCTGGGCTGCTACCCGCTGAGCGGCGCGGTCGAGTCCGAGGCCGCTGACGTCGCCTCGGTCGTCCAGGAGATGCTCACCAACACCTTCAGCGAGCGCCAGGGCCGCCTCATCGACTTCGACGAGGACGGCTCCATGGAGCGCAAGAAGCGGGACGGGTACTTCTAATGTCTACCGACGCACAGCTGATCCGCAGCGACATCACCGCCTACCTGTCCAAGTACGAGCAGAAGGAGCTCCTCCGCTTCGTCGCCGTGGGCAGCGTGGACGACGGCAAGTCCACCCTGATCGGGCGCCTGCTCCACGACACCGGCATGGTCTACGAGGACCAGCTGGCCGCTGTGAAGGCCGCCTCCAAGATGGAGGACGGCGGCATCGACTTCAGCCTGCTCACCGACGGTCTGCGGGCCGAGCGCGAGCAGGGCATCACCATCGACGTGGCCTACCGCTACTTCTCGACGGACGCGCGCAAGTTCATCATCGCGGACACCCCCGGGCACATCCAGTACACGCGCAACATGGTCACGGGGGCTTCGACCGCCAACGTCGGCATCATCCTGATCGACGCGCGCCTGGGCGTGCTGCAGCAGTCCCGCCGTCACGCCTTCATCGCCTCGCTGCTGGGCATCCCCCACCTCGCGGTGTGCGTGAACAAGATGGACCTGGTCGACTACGACGAGCAGGTCTTCGACCGCATCGTGGCCGAGTTCAAGGCCTTCGCCGCCGACCTGGACTTCAAGGACGTGACCTGCTTCCCGATCTCGGCGCTCAAGGGCGTCAACATCGTCGAGGCGGCCGCGGAGACCCCCTGGTACCTGGGCCCGAACGTGCTCCAGTACCTCGAGACGGTGGAGATCCACGACGACCTCAACCGCGTGGACTTCCGCTTCCCCGTCCAGTGCGTCCTGCGCCCGAACCTGAACTACCGGGGCTTCGCGGGCCAGATCGCGAGCGGCTTCGTCGAGCCCGGCGACACGCTGATGAGCCTGCCCTCGGGCAAGACCAGCCAGGTCAAGGCCGTGGATCTCGGCGGAGTCCCCTGCGACGGCGCCGCTGTGCCCCAGTCGGTGTCCATCCGGCTCGAGGACGAGATCGACGTCAGCCGGGGGGACATGCTGGTCAAGGCGGACAACCTGCCCCGGGTGACCCGCACCGTGGACGCCCACGTCGTGTGGATGAGCGAGGCCCCTCTGGACACCCAGAAGTCCTACCTGCTCAAGCACACCACGCAGACCGTGCGCGCCCAGGTGATGAAGGTCCGAGCCAAGATCGACATGGACACGCTCGAGGACGGCGACGGCAGCAGCGTGGGCCTGAACGACATCGCCAAGGTCACCATCGGCTGCACCCGCGCGCTGTACATCGACGCCTACAAGCGCAACCGCGGCACGGGCAGCTTCATCCTGGTCGACTCGCTGACCAACAACACCGTCGCGTCCGGGATGATCGAGGCGCCCGCCGCCGGCCAGGACCTGGACGCGCTGCTGCGCGAGACCCGCGCCGGGTCGGCCATCGAGCCGAAGACCCAGGTCAGCCCCCGCGAGCGCTTCGACCGCATGGGGCAGCACGGCGCCACCGTCTGGCTGACCGGGCTGCCGGGCTCGGGCCGCTGGGCGCTGGCCTACGCGCTCGAGCGCCGCCTCTTCGACGAGGGCCGCACGGCCACCGTCGTGGACCCGACAGGCAACGACTTCCAGGGCATCCTCAGCGCTTGCAAGGCGGCCACGGACGCGGGCTTCATCACCATCTGCGCCTACGACAGCTACCAGCGCGACAAGCGCCACGTCCTGCGCGGCCGCGTGGGTACGGAGCGGGTGCTGCACGTCTACATCAACACGGACGTGGCCATCTGCCGCGAGCGCCGGCCCAACGCCAACTTCGACGGCTTCGAGCCGCCGGTCGAGCCGGACATCACGGTAGCGCTGGACACGGTGCGCCTGGGCGACGCGGTCGACTTCATCGTCGATCAGCTCGGTCGGCGGGGCCAGTTCGAGCGTCCGGACTAGCCGAACGCCGGGGGTCTGACCCGTCGGTCAGCGCAGGGCGTCCTCGAGGCTCATCTGCCAGGCGGCCTCGGCCTCGGCCAGCAGCGTGGCCGGGTCGACGGAGAGCTGCGAGAGCTCCCAGCTGCGCCAGCTGTCGTCCCAGCCGCCGGTGACCAGCACGCCCCCGTCGGGGCTGAAGTCGAGGCTGGCGACGCGCTTGCTGTGGCCCTGGGGCACGGCCAGGAGCTCCAGGGTGGCGAGATCGTAGAGGAGCACGTCGCCGGACAGGGTGCTGACCGCCGCCTGTCCTCGCGCCGAGACCGCGACGTCGATGAAGCGCTTGTCGGAGGCGACGCAGCGCTCGTCGACGCAGAGCCGGTGCCGCTCGATGATCACCAGGGGGGCGCCGCCGTCCCCGACGTCGACGCCGACGGCGTCCACGTGCTCGCGCTGCTCCTCGACCCCTCGGCCCCAGATCAGGACGCGGCCGTTGGAGTCCAGGGCCGACATCACATCGCCGCTGGGGCTGCTGGAGGCGTCGAAGTAGGTCCCGTCCGTGCGCGTCGTGACCGCCTCGCCGGTGACCAGATCGATGCGGCTGATCTGGGGTCCCCAGGTCACCCCCCAGACCTGTCCGTCCGAGAAGCGACCGCATCGCCGGAAGCGACCGATCAGGGGGAGGCCCTCGACCACTCCTCCCTCGCTGAGCCTGGATGTGGGGCCCTCCATGCCGTAGGCCAGGAGCAGGTCCTCGGTCCCGAACGCGACGCACTTGGTCACGCCGCCTTGCCAGCGCCAGCTGTCGAGGAGGCGCCCGGTCGAGAGCTGGTGCAGCTGCACCAGGCCGCTGCCCATCGCGACCGCGACCTGCTGCCCGTCGGGGGAGACCTTGATGTTCGAGACGCCAGCCCCGGTGAACGTCTGGCGCGGGCGCAGGCCCTCGGGGAGCTCCCAGAGCTCCAGCTCTTCGCCGAGCAGCCAGGCCTGCCCGACCTCGGGCCCCGGGGCGATGCGCTTGGCACCCGACGGCAAGGTCCCGACCCAGGCGTTCAGCGCCGTGTCCCAGATTCGGGGGCCGCCGCGCTCGCCGCGGACCAGCGCGTAGGGGGTCCCCGGGACCTCGGTCAGGCTGAGCACGCTGCCGTCGAAGCCGCCCAGGCGCTGGGTGATGGCGGGCTCGTCGGTGGCCAGCCGCAGGACCTCGCCGAAGAGGGTGCCGATCAGGATGCTGCCGTCGGGCTGCAGGCGGTGCGCGCTGTAGGCTGGGTGCTCGTCCAGGGCCATCTCGTTCAGCAACTCGCCTGTGGGGCTGTAGGTGCGCAGGACCTGGTCTTCGCAGGCCAGGACGAGGCGCTCCCGGGTCTGCATCATCGTCGGGCGGCGGATCGAGCAGATCGGGAAGGCCTCGCCGCGCTCGGGCATGAGCGGGATGGCCGAGTCCAGCCCCGCGGCGACTGCGAGATCGCCGAAGTAGGCCATCTGGATCACGCCGACCTCGGCGATGGCGCGCTCCTCGAGGTGGCCGTCCAGGTCGATGCGCGTCAGCGTGCCCGAGGACGTCGACAGGAAGATATGGTCCTCGTGCCAGCTCAGGTTGCCTTCGACGGGCAGCTCCTTGACCCAGACCCGGTCCCCCTCGACCTCCCAGAGCTCCAGCGCCCCGCCGGCCACGCAGGCCAGGTGCCGGCCGTCCGCCGACATGCGCGGGTCGTCCGTGCAGGCCTTGGGCAAGGGGCTGCGCCGGAGGAGGCGAGGACGGGGGCCCGAGGTGCCGGCCAGCACACCGCGCGCCTGGGGGGAGTGCCCGAGCACGAGGGCGTGGGCGGCCAGGACCTCGGCCTCGGGGATGCGGTCGGCGGCCAAGGCGATCAGCGCCTGCTGCGTGAGCGCCTGGGACAGGTTCCTTCGGGCGGTCGCGCGCTCCTCGGTCATGCTCTGCCCGGCGCCGACCAGCACCACAGCGAGCACGGCCAGCGCCAGGGTGCCCACGGCCAGCGGCGCCTTCCAGGCGCGGACCAGCCGCACGAAGAGCTCGCCGGGGCTGTACTCGTGGGCCTCGACGCGTCGCCCGTCCAGGTAGCGGCCCAGGTCCTGGGAGAGCTCGAAGGCCGAGGGGTAGCGCTGTCGGGGGTCAGGGCGCAGGCACTTGGCGACGATGGCCGCCAGCTCGGCGGGCACGGCCTCGGGCAGGTCCTCGATCGACCGGTTCTGGCTCCGCTGGCCGGTGAGCAGCTCCAGCAGGGTCACCCCCAGCGACCAGACGTCCGAGGTCTCGGCGGCGGCCGAACCCTGGATCTGCTCGGGGCTCATGTAGCGGCGCGTCCCGGCGACGCCTGCTGGGGGCAGGTCCCCGGCGATCCGGCTCCACTCGGCCTCGCGAGCGGGCACGGGTCGGGCCAGGCCCCAGTCCGCGACCTGGGTCTCGCCGAACTCGCCGACCATGATGTTGGCGGGCTTCAGATCACGATGGACCAGACCCATCGAGTGGGCGTAGGCCACGGCCTGGCAGGCCGCGTGGAAGCGGTCGACCAGCCGCAGCCGGTCCTGCAGGCTCGCGGCCTGTTGGAGGCGCTCGTACAGCGTGCGCCCTCGGATGAGGCGCATCGTGTACCAGGGGCGCCCGTCCTCGGTCAGGCCGGCGTCGTAGACCGCCACGATGCCAGGGTGCTCGAGCTGGGCGGTGATGCGGGCCTCGCGGGCCATGCGCGCACCCAGCTCCGGGCTGTTGGCCTCCTTGAGCGCCACCTCCCGACGCAGGTGCTTGTCCTTGCTCGAGTAGACCTTGCCCATGCCGCCGACGCCCAGCAGGCCCCGGCGCTCGTAGCGCTCCCCGCGGAAGAAACCACCCGCCTCGGACGCCGAGGTCCTGGGCTCCTCGTCGTCTTCGCTCAGGGCGGGGGCGCTGTCGTCGTCATCCCAGGACGACGGCCCGCTCACGTGCGGTCCTCGACCTGGTCACCCTCGTACAGGAAGAGCTCCAGGTGGCCGAAGCCGTCAGATCGGACCAGATCAGGGCGGACGTCGGCAGCGCGGAGCTTGCTGCGCAGCCTGGACAGGCTCACGTCCAGCTTGCGGCGGAGCAGGTGTACGTCGTCTTCCTGGGGCCAGAGCTCCTTGGCGAGCACGGTCCAGGGCACGGGGCCGTCGAAGGCCACCACCTCGCTCACGATGCGGGCGGACAGGCCGTTGAGCGCCAGCGGATCGCTGCCCTCTCGGAAGACGTGGGCCGTGTCGAAGTTCGCGATCACCCGCAGCGAGCGCTGCACCGCGCCGTCCAGTCGCGTGGCCGTGTGACCGGCGCTCTCCAGCTCCACCGCCACCGCGCGGAAGCTGCGACCGTCGATCTCCAGCTCGTCGCCGGGGTGCAGCTCTCGCTCCGATCCCGCCAGGCGCAGCATCCAGGCCTCGCCGTCGGTCCAGATGTGGGCCGCCGCCTCGGGCAGGAAGCGCGGGACCAGCTCGGGCCGAGGCCGGGTCAGCAGGCTGCAGACCCCGCCCAGCACCTGACGCGGCAGGCCCTCGCCCTCGAAGCCCAGCACCGCTCCGGGCAGCTGCACGTCCTCGACCAGCAGGGACACCCCCTCGGCGAGGGTGATGCGCTGACCTGGCTCGAGGAGCAGCGACGAGCGGGTCTCGCCCTCGTAGGCGAACCGGCCCCGGAGGGCGAGCAGCTTCAGCTCCTGTCCGCGAAGGCTGACCATGGCGTGTGCCTCGGAGATTCTGCCGTCGGGGAGGGACAGAGCAGCGGACCAGAGGCGGCCGATGAGGTCGCCGTGGCCCAGCTCGACCGAGCGGCCGTCAGAGAGTCGGAACCGGGCGAACGCACGCATTTCGCCGTCCTATCACGGCCCTCGGGCCGGATCGGGGGCGCGCTGCTGTGTCCGTGGAGGAAACCTATGGTGCGCGTCCAAAATCGGGACCTTTCACCCATCCCACGGGCCCCCTCGTGGCCTCGTGGCGCAGGATCCGCGCCGAGGCTTGCCCCTTCGGCGCGCTCAGGGTTCCCATCGTCCGAGAAGGGAGCCACCATGCGGACAACGCTGGGGCCGCCGGTCCCGGCCGTCGGCCGGTTAGACGCCGGGAGCCCATGCCTCCGACCCTGGACATCGACCAGCTCTACCGGCGCTATGGACCCCTGGTCCTGCGGCGCATCCGCGGCTTCTTTCGAGACCCCGCCGAGGCCGAGGACGTCCTGCAGGAGGTCTTCGTGCGGGTGATGGAGAGCTCGGACAGCTTCCGAGGCGCCGCGCGCCCTTCGACGTGGCTGTACTCGGTGACCACGCGTCACTGCCTCAACCGACTCCGCGACGCCAAGCGCCGTCGCGAGCTGCTCGACGAGCACGGGACCGCGATGGGCTGGGGCGCCAGCGCGGAGTCCGCCCAGCAGCCCGCGCAGCTCCTGATCAAGCAGGTCTGGCGCGAGCTCGATCCCGAGCTGCTGGAGATGGCCGTCTACTACGAGGTCGACGGCATGAGCCACGGCCAGATCGCCGAGCTGACGGGCGTGTCCCGTCGCACGGTCGGCAACCGCCTCGCGCAGCTCGCCGAGCGCGCCAAGGACATCGGTGGGGGTGCCCGGTGAGCTTCCTCTTCGCGCGCGACGGACACCTGCTGGAGCTGGGCATCGACGGCCTCCTGGCCGAGGAGCTCAGCGCCGCGGAGCGGGCCGAGCTGGACCAGCACCTGTCGACCTGCGCGGCCTGTCAGGCCCGAGTGGACGAGGCCCGCGCCCTGATGGCTCAGCCCCTGCCGGCGCTGGCGTCGCACACCGCCGAGACCGAGGAGATCAAGCCCCCGGATCTCGAGCAGGAGTGGTCGGCCGCCAACAACAACCGCCTCTGGGTGGCCACGGGCGTCCTGCTCGCCGTGGCCGCCGCGCTGCTGGTGGTCGTGCTCCCCAGCGGCAGCCAGCCCGAGGCCTTCACCGCCCGCGGCGGCGAGCTCAGCCTGGAGGTCTACAGGCAGACCGCCGGCGCCAGCCAGCTGCTGCTGGACGGTGACGGCGCCGCCCCTGGCGACACGCTGGGCTTCCGGGTGCGCCTGTCCGAGGAGCTGCACTTCGCCCTGGTCGGAGCCGACAGCAACGACGCCGTCTACGCCATCTGGCCTCCCCAGGGCGGCAGCGCGGCCATGGGCCCGATGCAGGCCCCCGAGCAGCTCGCCGCGGCCATCCAGCTGGACGCCACGCCCGGCATCGAGCGCATCCTGGCGGTGGCCTGCGACGCGCCCTTCCAGCTCTCCGACGAACAGGTCCTGAGCATCTCCGAGGCCGGGGACGCACCCCAGGTGCAGGAGGGCTGCGCGCAGGAGCTGGTCCGGCTCGACAAGGCCCGACCGTGATCGCGCTCGGCCTGGTCCTGGCGGCGTCGGCCGCCGAGCACCGCTACGCCCTGATCCTCGGCCACAACCAGGGAGACTTCGACGAGGCCTCTCTGCAGTTCGCGCAGCGTGACGCCCGCCGCGTGGGCGAGGTGCTCACCAGCATGGGCGGCGTGCCGAGCCGCAACCTGATCCTGCTCGAGGCCCCTGATGCGGGCCAGGTCCGGGGCGCCCTCGATCGGCTGGACAAGGAGCTCTCCGAGCTGCCCGAGGACGATCAGGTCGTCGTGTTCGTCTTCTACAGCGGCCACGCGGACGCCAGCGCCCTGCACCTGGGCGGCACCCGCCTGGCGCTCAAGGAGCTCGAGGCCAGCGTCCAGGCTCTGCCCGCCGACGCGCGCGTGCTGCTGCTGGACGCCTGCCGCACCGGCGAGCTGACCCGCCGCAAGGGCGCCACTGTGGTGCAGCCCTTCGAGATCGTGGTCGAGGATCCCGGCGACGCCCAGGGCATGGCCATCATCACCTCGGCCTCGGCAGGCGAGGACGCGCAGGAGTCCGACCGCCTGGCCGGCGGGGTCTTCACCCACCACCTGGTGACCGGCATGCGCGGCGCCGCGGACGCCTCGGGCGAGGGCAGCGTCACCCTGACCGAGGCCTACCGCTACGCCTTCGACCGCACCGTGGCGACCACCAGCGCCGCGCCCACGCTGCAGCACCCCAGCTTCAAGTTCGACCTGTCGGGCAGCAGCGAGCTGATCCTGACCCGCACGCACTCCGCCGCCGAGCTGGGCCGACTCCGGGCCGAGGTCGCCGGGCACTACCTGCTCTTCGACCAGGCCGGACGCGAGCTCGTCGCCGAGTTCGAGGTCCCCGTCGGCGGCACCGTGGCCGTCCAGCCGGGCGTCTACCTGGTCCGCCGGCGCAGCCCGAGTCGCCTGGACGAGGCCAGGGTCGAGGCCTCCGCCGGCCAGGTCGTGGCGCTGTCGGGGCTGAAGCCCGTCCCCATCGGTCAGGCCACCCGCCGGGGCGGCGCCCCGGATCGCACGGCCGTCGCGCTTCAGCTCGGCGGCGGCTGGGTGGGGCCGATGCTGACCGACCAGGAGGCCGGACCCTCGCTGTCCGCGGGCCTTCGGGTGGAGACCAGCTGGCTGAGCGTGCTGGCGCGCGCCCGCTACCAGACCAGCGAGCACGACAACGCCCAGCTCGTCCAGCAGCAGACCCTGGTGGGCGGAGAGCTCGCCCTCGTGCGCTACCTGGACGTGCGCAGCGTCTCCCTCGGGCCCCAGCTGACGGCCGGCGTCGATCGCGTCTGGCAGACCTACGAGACCACGGGCGAGGCCCGGGACGGGCAGTCCTGGGTGGGCCGGGTCGGCCCCGCGGCGCGGCTCGAGTGGTCGCCGCTGGCCCGGGTGAACCTGGGCCTCGAGGGCGGCCTGGACGTCGTGCTCGCCAACCAGAGCGACCTCGAGGACCCGGGCGCGGCGGCCCTGGCGACCAGCGTGGTCCCTCGAGCGATGGTGGATCTCGGTGTCTGGCTCCGCTGAGCTCCTGCTCCTGCTGGTCGGCTGCGCCCCCCTCCAGGACGGCGGCTACCTCGGCGAGCCCCTGCTCACGATGGAGGGCGAGATCCTGCAGCAGATCTCGCTGTCCGAGCTCGACGGCGAGCCTACCGCCACTGTGATCTGGACCCCGGGGGCCTCGCGAGGGGAGGGCGGCCCCGCCGACGAGCCGCCCACGCCCGTCCAGCACCAGCAGGTCTGGGTGCGGACGGAGTTCCCCAGCAGCTACCAGATTCAGCTCTTCGACGAGCCGCCCGAGGAGTCCATCCACGCGGCGCTGGGCGAGCCGAGCCTGCAGGTGGGCACGGGCACCGTCGTGCTGTTCATGGACCTGGACGGCGACGGGCTCATCGACTGGGGCGACGAGGGCCTCATCGGCGCGGCCGAGCGCGTCCTGCTCACCTGGAGCGAGCCAGAGGGCTACGGGCTGGGCCGGGTGCCCGAGGACTGCGACGGCCCCGGCTTCGTGCGGCTGGACCTGGAGTCCGACGACGTGGACATCGTGGTGGCCGAGGACGTCTGCGAGGCGATCGTGGACCCGGACTGCGATCCGGGCTCAGTGGAGTGGGGGGACGACTGCCGGGCCCACCCGGGCTCGCACCGGTAGCTCGGCTCAGCGGGCCAGCTTCATCCCCCGCGAGGTGGATCGGCTGACCAGCAGGCGCAGCACGTCCAGGCAGCGGTCCTGGTGCTCCCCGTCGGGGTCCAGCGCCAGCGCTCGGGCCAGACGACTGCGGGCCTCGCGCTCACCCTCGCGGCGGTCCCGCCTCGGCGTATTCAGCACGATCCAGGCCTTCTCCAGGTGCAGCTCGGCCGTCTCCAGCCCCAGGCGCTCGGCCCGATCCAGCGCCTCGCCGGCCTCGGCCCAGTTCCCCACCTCGAGCGCGAGGTGGGCGCTGCCCAGCTGTCGGCCGTACTCCTGGCGCAGCCAGCCCAGGTCGTGCTCCTCTTCGATGGAGACGTCCACGTCCTCGAGCTGCTCGAGGCGGACGATGCCCAGGCCGATCAGCGCCTGCAGCTGATCCCAGGCCTGGGAGAAGAGCTGGGCGCGGGCCTGGGCCAGGGTCGGGCGCTCGTCCAGCATCAGCATCAGCTCGACGTCCAGGTCGAACTCGTCGAGCGAGGTGGGGAAGGCTCCATCCAGGGAGACCTGGCGCTGTGGGTCCACGTCCTCGACGCCACGGGGAGCCTTGGTCAGCAGCAGGCGCGCCACCATCCTCCGCTCAGGTCGGCCGTCCACCCGGGAGGGCACGAAGTCGGCCCCCGGCTGGTGGGCCATGCCGTTGAGCCAGGTCAGCTGGGCGGGGTCGATGACGCCGCCGTCGACGAAGCGCACGATGTGGCGGCGCTGGTGGCGAGGTGGACCCAGCAGGCGGCCCGTGAGCCGCTGGCTCCAGACCCGCAGTGTGACGTCCAGCACCGAGTATTGCGGTTCCCGTGGGTCGTGCATGGAGTGGTCCTGTGCGGGTCCAGCCTGGATCGTGGTCGCGTCCTGCCTGGACACTATACCGATCCGATTCGGAACTTTCAGGCCCATCCTCGCGAATCTGTACGAAATGATGGAGTATTATGACAATCTTGGTTTCCTAACGGTTTGTCCTGCGGTCGGAGGCGCCTGGCGACGCCGACGGTTCGTCCCCGTGGGCGTGGGCGAGGCCGGCTCGGCGGCAGGAATGGGCAGACGGAGGTCAGGGCGACCCAGGGCCCCGATGTTAGGGCCAGGGCCATGCTCGAGCTGGCCCAGGTCCACGCCCTGTCCCCCGACCCGCGCACGCTCGCGCGGGCCCAGGCTGTGGCGCGCGATCTTCGGCGCTGGAGCGCGCTCGGCCGCAGCGACATCGCGCTGTGGGGCTCGTTCCGGGGCAGCGCCACCTACGGCGTGCAGGTGGATCTCCAGCAGCTGGCCTTCAGCTGCAGCTGCCCCGTGCGACGCCCACCCTGCAAGCACGCGCTGGGCCTGCTGCTGCTGGCCGTCGAGCACCTGGACAGCCTGCCTCAGGCTCAGGCCCCGGCCAGCGTGGCCGACTGGCTGGCTGGGCGCAGGCAGAGGGCCGCGAACCGGGCGGAGCGGGCCGACAAGACGGGCACGCCGGTGGACCTCGAGCAGCAGTCCAAGCGCGTCGAGGCGCGCGAGGAGCGCATCGCCGCGGGCCTCGAGCAGCTCGAGCTGTGGCTGGGGGACGTGGCCCGGCGCGGCCTGGGCCAGATCGACGTCGAGCAGTTCCCGGTGCAGGCGGCGCGGCTGGTGGACGCCCAGGCCGCGGGCTTGGCGGGGCGCGTCCGCGGCCTCGCGGGCGTGGCCGGGGTCAGGGTCGACT
>CALGIB010000017.1 GCA_937915955.1 uncultured Pseudomonadota bacterium | reverse complement strand
GACACCCCCGACGTCCTGGCGCTGCTCGAGCAACAGCTGCGCTTCCTCCCCCCCGCCCTCGCCCCCAAGACCCGCGCATGCCTCTCTTCACCGAAGGGCTCCCCCAGCCCCTGACGCGCATCCACATCCTCGGCATCTGCGGCACCGCGATGGGCGCCATCGCCGGCATGCTCAAAGACGCCGGCTACGAGGTCACCGGCTCGGACACGGGGGCCTGGCCGCCGATGTCCGACTACCTGGCCGGCCTCGGCATCGACATCATGAAGGGCTACAACGCCTCGAACCTCGACGCCGCGCAGCCCGACCTCGTCGTCGTCGGCAACGTGATGCGCAGCGACTACGAGGAGTCCCAGGCCGTCGTCGACCGCGACCTGGCCTACTGCAGCTTCCCGCATGTCCTGGGCGAGCTCTTCCTCGAGCAGGCCACGTCGATCGTGCTGGCCGGCACCCACGGCAAGACGACCACGACCGCGATCACGGCCTGGCTGGCCTCGGCCGCGGGCCTGGACCCCGGCTACCTGGTCGGCGGCGTGGTGAAGGGCTGGGACCGCACCGCCCGCGCGGGCGGCGGCGGCCACTTCGTCATCGAGGGCGACGAGTACGACACGGCCTTCTTCGACAAGCAGCCCAAGTTCGTACACTACCGGGCCAACACGGCGATCCTGACCAGCGTCGAGTTCGACCACGCCGACATCTACCGCGACCTGGAGCACTGCCAGGAGAGCTTCCGGAGGCTGGTCGCCGGCCTGCCCGAGGACGGGCTGCTCATCGCGCGCTGGGACCACCCGGCGGTGCGGAAGTGCTGCGAGGAGCCCCCCTGCGAGGTCTGGCGCTACGGCCCCGGACAGGACTGGGACGGACGCATCGAGGGCGTCGATCCGACCGAGGGCAAGATGGAGTTCACGGTGCTGCGCGAGGGCCAGCCCCTGGGCACCTTCCGCAGCGTCCTGGTCGGGGAGCACAACCTGTACAACCAGGTCGCGGCGGTGGCCGCGATGGTGCGCGAGGGCGTGACGGTGGAGCAGCTGCAGGCTGGCTTCGAGAGCTTCCGCGGCATCAAGCGCCGACAAGACGTGATCGGCGAGCCCGGCGGCGTGACCGTCATCGACGACTTCGCCCACCACCCCACCGCGGTGGCCCTGACCACCGAGGCCCTGCGCCTGCGCTTCGGCGGACGACGGCTGTGGGTGGTCTTCGAGCCGCGCAGCAACAGCAGCCGCCGCAAGATCTTCCAGGAGCCCTACGCCCAGGCCTTCGGCGCGGCCGACCGGGTCATCATCAAGGCCAGCTACGACCTGCGCATCCCCGAGGCCGAGCGCCTGGATCCGCACCAGCTGGCCGCTGACCTCCGAGCCCAGGGCATCGACGCGGTCTGCATCGACGAGACCCAGGACATCGTCGCCGAGGTGGCCGCCGACGCGATGGAGGCCGACGTCGTCGCCGTCTACAGCAACGGCGGCTTCGACGGCATCCACGGTGATCTGCTGGGCGCGCTGGAGCGGCGCTTCAGCCCCTAGTCAGCCGGGGTTGTAGGGCACCGCGATGGCCGCGCTCGGAAGCCCCTCGTCCCCGCTCACGAAGCCGCCCGTCAGCAGGATGCTGCCGTCGTGCAGCACGTTCATCTTGCAGCCGGGCCGGGACCGGTCGGCCTCGAGGTAGGGGTAGCGGTCCCCCGAGATCAGGTTCAGCAGCTCGAGGGTGGTCTGGGACTTCTCCAGCGAGCCGTCCGGCGAGCCGCAGCCGAGCACCACCCAGCCGTCCTCGATCCAGGCATCCCAGCTGCCGTCGACGCGAGGGCGGGAGGGGTCCACGCCGCCCACGAAGCTGCGGCTCTCCAGCTCGAAGAGGCGCCCGCTGGTCAGGGCAACGCCGCCCTTGTCCTTGCCGGCGCCCACCCAGACCTTGTCGACGAGGGGGACCACCAGGCCGCCCGAGATCAGCTCGAGCTCGCCCGTGGTCACCGGGTAGAAGGCGTCCCCGATGTTCGGGTTCGACGAGGCGGCGTCCTCGCTGAAGTCGAAGAGCCCGGTGGACTCCAGGCTGAGCCCCTGCAGGAAGAGCTCGCCCGTGGGCAGCGCCGCGCAGCCGGTGACCGCCTCCTGATCCAGATCTCCGATCACCACGTCCGACCAGGTCCACTCGCCGTCGTCGGGGTCGGGCCGCAGGTAGTCGATGGCCAACGTCTCGCTGGTGCCGCCTATGAAGACCCCGAAGTTCTCGCGGAACTCGGAGAAGCAGCCGCCCGCGCGAGGGGCGGTCATGGCTGTCTCGAGGTCGACGAGCCCCGAGATCGGGTCGTAGGCGATGAAGCTCTTCTCGCGCCGGATGTTGCCACCCAGGATCGAGTATCCGCCGACCAGGAAGACCTCGCCGCGGTGGCCGGGCTGCACCTGCATGCCGAACATGGGCGCGGGCAGGTAGCTGCCCGTGGGGACGAAGGCCCCCAGGTGCGGGTCGTAGAGCTCGAGCTCATCGTAGCCGTCGTCGCTGGCGGGGCTGCGCCCGCCGACGAGCAGGACCCGTCCGTCCGGCAGGACCATCGAGCCATGATCGCTGCGCGCGCTGGCCATCTCGTCGCTCACTGGCAGCACCTGGTTGACCGGCAGGAAGGTGACTGGGACCGTCAGGTCCAGGCCCGGCGCGAGCAGGATCTCGGCGCTGCGGCCGAAGCTGACCACCGAGCTGCCCGCGACGCCCGCGACCGTGAAGCGCCCGGTGCCGAAGTGCTCCAGACCCGGCAGCTCGGCCTCGTCCTCGACGTCGAAGCGCGCCGTCTCGACCACCTTGCCGTCGACCAGCAGCTCGATGACGACCGAGTCCACCCCCTCCCAGGGGTCCGCCTCGGTGGGGTTGACGAGGTCCAACACCAGCGTCCCGGTCTCGTTGACGACCGTCGGACCACCGGCACAGGCAAGGGCGAGCGCAGCCAGCATGGCGCCCAGGTTATCCAGCCTGGCGCGATCGGACAGAACATGAGCGACCTTCCCGAGCTGATCACCGAGCTCCCGGGCCCCGCTTCGAGGGCCTGGGTGGACCGGCTCGCCCAGCGCGAGTGTCCGGCCATCACCGCGCGGCGGGCTCGGCGCGCCCAGTCCCTGGGGGTCGCGGACACCGATCCGGTGGTCTGGGACCGCGCCCTGGGGGCCAACGTCTGGGACGTCGACGGCAACCGCCTGGTCGACCTGACGGCTGGCTTCGGGGTCGCCGCGGTCGGTCACCGGCACCCCCGCGTCGTCGCCGCGGGGCAGGAGCAGCTCGCTCGACTGCCTCACGCCATGGGGGACGCCTTCCCCGACCCCCGCCGCATCGAGCTGCTCGAGCGCCTCGCCGAGCTCACGGGGCTGGACCACGGCATCCTCGGCAGCTCGGGCTCGGACGCGGTCGAGGCGGCGCTCAAGACGGCTCGGGTGGCCTCGGGCCTAGACGGCGTGCTGGCCTTCTCGGCCGGCTACCACGGCCTGTCCTACGGGGCGCTGGGGGTGCTCGGCTACAAGCGCGAGGCCTTCGCCGGGCCCTTCTCGGGGCAGCTCGGCGAGCACCTGAGCCTGGCGCCCTTCGGCGGTCCCCTGCCCTCGCTCCAGGGCATCGGCGCCGTCCTGGTCGAGCCCATCCAGGGTCGAGGGGGTGTGCGCGTGCCCCCGCCGGGCTGGCTGTCCCGGCTGCGCGAGGCCTGCGATCAAGCCGGCGCCGTACTGATCTTCGACGAGATCTACACAGGCTTCGGGCGCACCGGCGGCCTCTTCGCGTTCCAGCACGAGGGGGTGGTGCCGGACCTGCTCTGCCTGGGCAAGGGCATGGCCTCGGGCAGCCCCATCTCCGCCTGCATGGGCAGGGCCGAGGTCATGCAGGCCTGGGGGGCCAGCCAGGGAGAGGCGCTGCACACGCAGACCTTCCTGGGCCACCCGGTGGGCTGCGCGATGGCCCTGGCCAGCATCCAGGTGCTGCTGGACGAGGACCTGGTCGAGCGCTCCCGGACCCTGGGCGCCTGGCTGGCCCAGGAGCTCGCCGCCTTCGGCCCTGTGCGAGGGCGGGGCCTCCTGCTGGGGCTGGAGCTGCCCGACACGCTGCGAGCCAGCCGTGAGCTGCTGCAGCGCGGCTACATCGCGCTGCCCGCCGGACAGCAGGCCGAGGTGCTCTGCCTGACGCCGCCGCTGACCATCTCCGAGCCCCAGCTACAGGGCCTGATCGACGCCCTCGCCGAGCTGCTGTGAGGCAGGCCGTCCTGGACTTCATCGGGGATCCCAGCGGCTCGGCCGGAGAGCTGGCGCTGGAGGTCTTCGACTGGCAGCGCAGGGTCAGCCCGGTGCACCGCCGCTTCGCCGGGGACGCCCAGCCCAGGCACTACACCGAGATCCCCGCGGTCCCGGTCTCGCTCTGCCGCGACCTGCGCTTCTGTGTGGGCGAGCCGACCGCGATCTTCCGCACCAGCGGCACCACCAGCGGCCGCCGGGGCGAGCACGCCATGGTGGACACAGAGGTCTACGAAGCCTCGCTGCGAGCTGGCTTTCGGCGGGCCCTCCGGTCGCCCCCGGCCCGCTGCGTCTCCCTGTGTCCCGACGGCGAGGACTCCTCGCTGGGCCACATGATGCGCGCGCTCTACCCCGAGCACGCCCGGGT
>CALGIB010000016.1 GCA_937915955.1 uncultured Pseudomonadota bacterium | reverse complement strand
GCGACAGCCTGGACTGGCTGCTGCGCGAGATGCGGCTGCCCGGCGGGGCCTTCGCCTCGGCCACCGACGCGGACACCGAGGGGGTCGAGGGCGCCACCTTCGTCTGGACCCCCGAGCAGCTGACCGAGGCGCTGGGGCCCCAGGACGGCGCGCGCCTGGCGGCCCTCTGCCAGGTCACGGAGCGCGGCAACTTCGAACACGGCCAGAGCGTGCTGCGCCTCGAGGAGCCCCGGTCCGCGCTGACCGAGGCGGACCAGGAGCTGCTGGAGCGCTGCTTTCCGCGCCTGCTCGAGCTCCGGGGCGGTCGGGCCCAGCCCACCCGGGACGACAAGGTCGTCACCGCCTGGAACGGACTGGCCGTCCGGGCTCTGGCTAGAGGTGCCCAGGTGCTGGGCGAGCCCCGCTACCTGCGCGCCGCCGAGGCCGCCGCCGCCTTCCTGCTCGATACCGTCACGGTCCAGGGCCGCCTGCACCGCAGCTGGAAGGACGACCGGGTGGGCGCGCCGGGCTTCCTCGACGACCACGCCAACCTGGTCGCCGGCCTGATCGAGCTCTGGCACGCCAGCTTCGATCCGCGCTGGCTGCGGGCCGCCGAGGGCCTGACCGAGCGCATGGTCGAGCTCTTCTGGGACACCGAGGAGGGCGGCTTCTTCAGCACCGGCCACGACGCCGAGAGGCTGGTGAGCCGCAGCAAGGCCCCCATCGGCGGGGCGCTGCCCTCGGGCAACGGGGTGGCCGCCTTCGTGCTGTCCCAGCTCTCCCTGTTGCTGGACCGACAGGAATGGGCGGACGCCGCCGAGCGCGTGGTCCTGAGCTACCAGCCCATCCTCGAGCGGGCGCCGCGTGCCCTGGGCTTCGAGGCCCTGGCCGGCGCCATGCTGTCCGGCGATCCCCTGCAGATCGGCCTGGTGGGCGCCGACAACCAGGAGCTGCTGGGCGTGCTGCGCAGCAGACTCCTGCCCCAGGCGGTGCTGGCTGCGGGCCCTGGCCTGGCCGAGCTGGACCTGCCCTGGCTGCGCAAGAAGGGCAGCCCCGACGGACGCGCGACGGCCTGGGTGTGCGAGCGCGGCGCCTGCCAGATCCCTACCCAGGACCCCCAGACGCTGGCCCGCCAGCTGGGCTGAGCCGGCTACGCTGGGGGCGTGCTGCTCCTCCTCCTCGCCTGCCGCGACGCCAAGCCGCCCCAGCCGGCCCAGAGCCCCGACTCCGAGCCCCAGCCCCCTCGCTGCGAGGTCCTGCCCAAGCCCGGCGATCCCTCGGCGCTGGTCCGCCTGACCCCGGTCTACGAGGGCCTCGAGCTGTCCTCTCCGACCGCCGCGGTCTGGATCGAGGGCGGACAGGGCGACGGCCGCTGGGTGGTGGCCGAACGCTACGGCGCGATCTGGACCTTCGGCGACGAAGAGCCCGCCGATCCTCTGCTGATCGCCGATCTGGCGCCCCTGCTCGGGGACGCGAAGCATGGCCTGCTCGGCCTCGCCCGGCACCCCGAACAGCCGCTCTGGTTCCTCAGCTTCACGCAGCGCCTGGGGGACAGCGAGGCCCGATCGCTGGTGATCAAGGTGCCCGAGCGCGTGGACGGGCGCCTGGATCTGGACCAGGCCGAGCAGGTCCTGAGCCTGCCTCAGCCCAGCGAGAGCGCCGTCGGCGGCCGCGTCGCCTTCGACGCGCAGGGCCGGCTGATCCTGGCCTTCGGCGAGGGCGGGGTGGACGAGGCGCTTCAGCGCAGCCCGGGGTCCTGGTACGGCAAGTTCCTGCGCCTGGACGTCGAGGGCGCCGAGGCCACGCCCGAGGTCTTCGCGAGCGGCTTCCGAAACCCCTGGGGCTGGTGGCTGGACCCGGTCACCGAGCAGCTCTGGGTGGCCGATCCGGGCACCGAGCTCTGGGAGGAGATCGACCTGCTCGTGCCCGGCGGTGATCACGGCTGGCCGATCTACGAGGGCCCCGACTGCCTGCGCGAGGACGAGCGCTGCGAGGAGGACTTCGTCGAGCCGGTCTACGCCTACGCCCACGACGAAGGTCCGCGCGCCGTCATCGGCGGCCCGGTCTACCGGGGCTCCGCCCTGCCCGAGTGGGACGGCGCGCTCCTGTTCGCGGACTACCTGGACCAGGGCCTCTACGCGCTGACGCTCCAGGGCGACGAGGTCCAGGTCAGCACGCTGCTGTCCGCCGGCCCCCGCTTCGCGACCCTGACCACCGGCCCCGGCGGCGAGCTCTACGGCTTCGAGTTCGAGCCCACCGGCTCCGCCTGGCGCATGGAGCCGCTGGACGGTCCCGCGCCGGGCTTCCCGTCGAAGCTCAGCGAGACCGGCTGCTTCGGGGCCGGGGCCGAGCCCGCCGACAACCTGCTGCCCTATGAGCTGATCGCCTCGTTCTGGTCCGACGGCGCCGACAAGGAGCGCTTCGTGGCCCTGCCCGAGGGCGCCGTCCTGGGCCTGGGCGAGGACGGGGATCTCGAGCTCCCCGTCGGCAGCGTGCTGGCCAAGACCTTCCGGATCGAGGACACCCTGATCGAGACACGGCTGCTCATGCGCCACGAGGACGGCGAGTGGACGGGCGCGGCCTGGATCTGGGACGAAGACGGCCAGGAGGCCTGGCTCGCCGAGGAGATCACGGACCTGGAGCTGCCCGATCAGACCTGGACGGTGCCCGCCCGAGGCGACTGCCTGCGCTGCCACACCGAGGCCGCCGGGCGCAGCCTGGGCCCGGAGCTGATCAACCTCGACGCCACCCAGGAGCAGCGCTGGACCGAGCAAGGCTGGATGTCGGACCTGCCCGAGCACAGCGACCTGCTGAACCCCTACGGCGCCGGCGACCTGGAGCAGCGCGCGCGGAGCTGGCTGCACGTGAACTGCAGCGCCTGCCACCGGCCCGAGTCCGGCAGCGAGCTGGACCTGGACCTGCGCTATGGGACCCCGCTGGCCGAGACCGGTCTCTGCGCCGAGCTGGCGCCCGGCCAGCCCGAGGACAGCGAGGTCGTCGACCACATCACCGCCACGGACTCCGAGCGCCTGCCCCCGCTGGGCAGCAACCTGGTCGACCCGAACGGCAGCGCCCTGGTCGAGACCTGGATCCGCGAGCTGTCCAGCTGCCCCTGAGCGAAGGTCGGCTCAGCCCAGGAGCTCCGCCAGCTCCTCCCACTCGGCCATCAGCGCGTCCAGGGCCTCGCTGACGGCGCCGCGCCGCTGGACCAGTTCCAGGACCCGCTCCGCGTCCGAGGCGGCCTGGCCCATGGCCTCGTCCAGGCGATCGATCTCCGCCTCGCGCTCGGCGACGTCGGCCTCGACCTGGACCAGCCGCCTTCGGGAGCGCTCCAGCTCGCGCTGAAGCCGCTTCTGCTCGCGGTGGTCGACCTGGCGAGACTCCTTGAGGTCCACCACCCGGTCCAGCTTCTCGGGCGGCTCGAGGTGCTCGGGAAGCAGCCCCTCGAAGGCCTGCACCCCGCCGGCGCCGAAGAGCAGCACGTGGGTGGCCAGCTGCTCGACCAGGTAGCGGTCGTGGGTGACCAGGACCACCACCCCCACGAAGTCCGCCAGCGCCTCGCAGAGCACGCCGACGGTGACCACGTCCAGGTGGTTGCTGGGCTCGTCCAGCAGCAGCACGTCCCACTCCTGCACCGCCAGGATGGCCAGCGCGACGCGGGCCTTCTCGCCGCCGGACAGGGTGCCGACCTGCTGCAGGCCCCGCTCTCCGGACAGGCCCATGGCCCCCAGCGCGGTGCGCGCGCGGGTCTCGCTGATCAGCGGGGCGGCCTCGAGCACGAGATCCACCGCCCGCGCCTCGGGGTCCAGAGCGCGGGTCTGGTCCTGCTCGAAGTGGCCGACGCGCACGCCCTTGCCCAGGACACGGCGGCCCTCCAGCGCCGGCAGCTTGCCCGAGAGCACACGCAGCAACGTCGACTTGCCGCAGCCATTGACCCCGAGGAAGGCCCAGCGCTCGCCCCGGTGCAGGTCCAGATCCAGGCCCTGGAGCAGGGGCTCGTCGTAGCCCACGGCCACCTGGCGCAGGTTGAGCACCTCGGCGCTGCGCGCCTCCCGCGCCTTGAAGCGGATGTGGGGCTGCGGCTCGTCGGCGACCAGCTCGACGCGCTGGGCGTTGAGCTTGTCCAGGCGCTTGGCGCGGCTCTGGGCCTGCCGGGCCTTGCTGGCCTTGGCCCGGAAGCGCTCGACGAAGCGCTGCAGCTTGGCGGCCTCGACCCCCTGCTTCTCGGCGGTGGCCGCGCGGGTCTCGGCCCTCTGCTCGCGCTCGACCTCGTAGCGGCTGAAGCTGCCGGCATAGCGCTCGATGCCCTGGGCCCGCAGCTCCAGGATGCCGGTCACGCAGCGGTCCAGCACGAAGCGGTCGTGGCTGACCAGGACCATGGCCCCCCGGTACTCGGAGAGGTGATGGGCCAGCCAGGCGCGGGCGTGCAGGTCCAGGTGGTTGGTGGGCTCGTCGAGCAGCAGCACGTCGGGCTGGCTCAGCAGCAGCCGTGCCAGCGCGACGCGCATCTGCCAGCCGCCGGAGAACTCCGGACAGGGCCGGGTCCAGTCGCGGGTCTCGAAGCCCAGCCCGCT
>CALGIB010000015.1 GCA_937915955.1 uncultured Pseudomonadota bacterium | reverse complement strand
AGGCAAGCCCAGCGCCCAGAGCGCGGCGCTGGCTTGGTCGACCTGGTGGACCTCGGCGGTGTAGCCATCGCCCCAGCGCCTGACCTGCTCGGGATCCAGGTTCAGCGGCGCGTGCGCGTCGAAGAGGTGGACCCAGACGAACAGGGGCTGATCGGCGGGCTGGGCCGCGGCCCAGTCCAGGGCACGCTGCACCGTCTGGGCCCCCGAGCGCTCCCCGAAGTACCGGGCCTGCGCGTCCCCCACCTCGTCGTCATAGTGCGAGAAGCCCGACCCCAGGCCCTGCCCCCAGGCCAGCACGGCCGAGCTCACGAAGGCACCGGTGGCGTAGCCCGCTTCGCTGAGCTCGTGGGCGAGCGTGCGGCCCTGGAAGGGGAAGCCCGCGTTGGCCCGAGCGCCGTGCACATGGGGGTAGTCCCCGGTCAGCAGCGAGGCGTGGGCGGGCAGCGTGAGCGGCGCGACCGTGCGGGCCTGCGTGAAGACGGCGGCGCGCTCCGAGCGGGTCGTCAGCCAGGGCGTGGCCCCACCCACGTGGTCGGCTCGCACGGTGTCCCAGGTCACCACGACGAGGTCGGGCGAGGGGGTGGGCGAGGAGCCGCAGGCCAGCAGGAGCGTCAGGATCACGAGCACCACCCTACTTCTGCGCGACGTCCCACTTCACCCGCTCGAAGCTGGCGCGGAACGCCGCCTCGTCGGCACGGACGGCTCGCTGGTCCCTCTCCCTTGCGTCCCAGAACCAGACGAAGTCCAGCTGCTGCTCGGGGGTGTCCGCCTCGATCGCATACTGGCGCGCCAGCTCGTTGGCGGGCAGGGTGCGGCGTCCGGCGACCTCGACCAGGTGCAGGTCCAGCCCCACCTTGCCCTCGGCGGGTCGGTACATGCGCCAGACCAGCTCGGTGCAGACCAGCGCGTGGTCGGTGGCGAAGTCGAAGTCGTAGTCGTAGGGCTTGTCCAGGTGCTCGAAGGCGGCCAGCACGGCCTGCGCCTTGGCCACCTTGTCCAGCCGAGGGCGCAGGGCGACGAGGTAGTCCCCGGCCGCGTGCTCGAGCGTGTTGAAGACCACGCCCTCGCTGATGGCCTCCATCACGCGGAAGGGATGCCCGCCATCGCCCACCCGATAGCTCAGGTAGTGCTCGGGGTAGCGGTCCGCGAGCAGCTCGTGCAGGGCCTGGTCCTTGCCCGTCTCCGCCAGGATCCAGGCCCGCACCTCGGGCTCGTCGTAGTAGGCCTCGAAGGTCTCGGGCTCGCCCAGGTACACCAGCCCGTGAGGCCAGAAGCCGGGCAGGCCCACGTTGGACAGGTACCAGTTCTTACGAGACAGGAGCACGTCCCCGGGCTGAAGCTCCGGCAGCATCTCCTGCACCTGCTCGGGCTGGATCAGGTACCAGCCGATGCGTCGCGTGCGGGTGTCCCCGAACCACTCAGCCACCGCAGACTGTGTGGGGTACCAGCTGCGACGGACCACCCGCTTGAGCACCTGCAGATCCCCGCGCACCGTGGTGCTGCCCCGCTCCAGCGGCGCCACCGCGTTGATGGCCTGGCGGTGGGCGTCGACCAGGTCCCAGAGATCCCCGGCGCCGAACTTGCGCGCCTCGACCTCGCCCTGGAGCGCCCCTCCGAAGAAGCTGCGGTAGCGCTGGGCCGCCAGCAGGCGAGCGCTGTCTCGGCTCCCGTGCAGGTCCTGGCGCAGGCGGGACAGCGAGTCCTGGGGCAGGCCCAGGGCGGGGTGCGGCGCGTTCAGGAACTTCTCGGCGTCGCCGTTGCGATCGACGATCTGGAACAGCCGCACGGACTTCTCGTAGAGCACCAGCTCGCTCAGATGCAGCAGCAGGAAGCTGCGAAGGTGGTAGCTGCGTTCGGCTCGGCTCGGGTCGAAGCGGTACCAGTCCTCGTAGAACATGCGGACCTGGTCCAGCGCGAACAGGTAGTCGTAGACCCCCCGGTAGCTGGCCAGCAGCAGCGCCTCCTCGTCGGGGCTCAGCGGCCGGTCGCCCTCGGCGAACATGGCGTGCTCATCCAGGCGCTCCAGGATGCCGTCCATGCTCTGGTCGAACTCGATGAAGCGCTGGCGGTCCATCTCCCAGGCGGCCTCGAACTGCTCGGGTGGCAGCTCGGTCAGGGCGCTGGGCGCCTCCATCCACCACACGCTCAGGCGCATGCCGATGGCCAGGATGACGAGCACCGAGGCCAGCTGGAAGCGCCGGCTCATCACGCGGCCGTTTTCGGTCTCGGTGAAGAGCTTGCCGCGCAGGTAGCGGCCCGAGATGACCAGCATCAGGGCGCCGATGCAGCCGCTCAGGATCAGGCCGATGGTGTCGGGCAGCCACCTCACGCCCATGTCGGCCAGGTAGAAGCCGCCGACCGCCCCCAGGCACATGGGGAACAGCAGCACACCCAGGTAGTACAGGAAGTTGCCGAGCCGACCCGCGGCGGCTTGCCCGCTGGTGGCGTCCTGGCGTTGGTCCGAGGGCCTCATCCGCCGGCTGTAACTCGGCGAAGACGCTCCCCTTGATTGCGAAGCTGCGCTCTGCAGGCCTACCTCCAGGACTACGGGACCGGCGTGACCCGCTCTCGAAGTCGAGGTGACGGGCAGCTCCGTGTTCCGCGACGACTACCTGTACGGCGAGAGGACCGGCCTACAGCGACGTGTAGGGCGACAGCTTCGGATCGGTCAGCGACATCGGGGTCTACCGCGGCCCCGGCGACGCCAGGTAGCGGGCGGGCTCCCTCACCGCGAGGGAGCCTGGCCTCGGCCCCGGTCTACTCGTCGCAGGCG
>CALGIB010000014.1 GCA_937915955.1 uncultured Pseudomonadota bacterium | reverse complement strand
TAACGAGCGATCTACCGCTCGGCCCTTCGGGCCGGCCCCTGCGCGCGGGCCACCCGCAGGTCCTGCTTCGGGGCGTTGTTGCATGACTGGATTCCGAGCCGAGATCTGGGTTGGAGTGCCCGTTTTCATGTCCGGATTGCCACCGAGATCGGCTTCCCGAGCAGGGTCATCCGGTTCAGCACGCGGACCGCAACCATCGCCTCTCTCCGCTGGGCCTCGAAGCTCCTCGATCTCAGCCCATCGCCGATGGTGCGCTTGTACCGGCACATGGCGTTCTCGGCCCGAGCCTGCTGGTGAGCCCCAGCCTCCTTTCGCCACTGGCGTCTGCCAACCTCCGCGATCCTCTCGATTGCGCGGTTCCGCTGGTCCCAGGGCCTGACGGCGCCAGGGGCGAGAGCAGCTCTCCTGCTCGGAGGAATCACGACGGTCACGCCCAGAGTGCCAGCCCTCGCCACGGCGTCGTAGATCTGCCTGGAGTCGTAGGCGCCGTCCGCTGTGAAGGGCTCGATGGGCACATCGAGTTCCTCGAGCAAGGAGACGCCGACCGAGCCGTCGTCGGCACGGGCTCCCGTGAGGTCGCACGCCACGATGAAGCCATGATCGTCCACGCCGAGGTGCAGCTTGCGCCAGGAGCGCCGCCTGTTCGAGGTCTTGTGCTTGTGGGCGTGCCACTCCCCATCGCCCATCAGCTTCAGGCCGGTCGAGTCGATGGCAAGATGGCGCGGCCCAGCGGTGGGCCTGGCGAGCATCGGGACCTGCACGCCACGCCCACGCCGCGAGAGCGTCGTGTGGTCCGGCGTCTGCAGGTCCAGGCCCATCATCCCGATCACCGACGCGACGAATCCCTCCGTCTGGCGAAGGGGCAGACGGAAGACCGTCCGGAGCGTCAACGCCGTCCGGATGGCCAGTTGGAGTACTCGGTCACGCAGAGCCGATGGCCGCATGCGATCACCGGTTCGCGGCCGCCCCAGGCCTGCGACGTCGAGGGCACGCCGAACCCAGCTCAGTCCAGGCCGTGCACCCGCCGCGCGTTGCCGTACAGGATCGCCTCGAGGCGGTCCGGGCGGCAGTCCATGGCGTGCATCTCCTCGAGGTAGCGGACCCAGTCCAGGCCGTTGGAGCCGAACATGACCTTCTGACTGCCGGTGCGACCGCACATGAAGCGCACCAGCGCCGGGTCCATGTACTTGGGCATCCAGGCCGAGATGTTGATGTAGACCCTGGGCCACTTGGTGGCGACCGCGATCATCTCGTTGACCCAGGGCCAGCCGGTGTGCGTGCCGATCAGGGTCAGATCCGGGAAGTCGCAGGCGATGCGATCCAGCTGCATGGGCTTGCCGTGCTCGCTGGGCATGGCCTCGAGCACGTGCCCGGTCTGCATGGACACGGGGATGCCCAGCTCCTGGCACTTGGCGTAGAGCGGGTACATCTTGCGGTGGTCCAGGCCGATGTCGTAGCCGTAGATGTGGATGTACACACCGACGTAGCCGCGCTCCTTGACGTCCTCTTCCAGCTTGCGCAGCGAGGCGCCGATGTTGAGCGGGTCGTAGCTGCACAGGCCGTAGACCCGACCCGGGTACCTCTTCGTCAGCGCCGCGATCTGCTCGGTCATGTCCAGCGCGAAGCGGGTCTGACGCGGGTAGCTCCAGGCCAGCAGGTCGGTGGCCAGGATGGTCTCCACGCCCGCGGCGTCCATGGCCGAGATGAGCGCGTCGCCGTCCTCGTAGCCCTCGCCCCAGGCCTGCTCGACCTGGCACTTGAGCTCGCCCGGCGCGTTGGTGGCCTGCACCCAGCTCTGCTTCCACTCCTTGAGGAGCAGCGGGAACAGCGCGTCGACGGCGCCCCGGGGGCTCACAGGTCCACCTTGTACTCGAGCACCAGGCGAGGCGTGGGCTCGAAGCCGAAGCGGCCGAAGAAGCCGAGCAGGTCCTGCTCCTTCCAGTCCACCTGCGTCCGGAGGCGCTCCACCCGCAGCGCGCGCAGGTTCTGGACCAGCCCCTCCATCAGCGCGCGGCCCACGCCCTGGGACTTGAAGTTGGGGTCGACGACCATGGTGTCGACCTCGGCCACGGGCTCGGGCTGCCCGAACTCGCCGTAGCGGACAGCGCCCAGCAGGGCTCCGACCAGGATGCCGTCGTGCTCCGCACCCAGGGACATGGCGATGCTCCCGCCCTGCGCGCGGTCCAGGGCCTCGCGGTACCAGGCGTCCCGGTGGCGCCCCGTCGAGGCGTGGTCCATGGCGACGAGCCGAGGCAGCTCCTCGAGGCTCAGAGTGCGGATTGTGAGGTCCATGCCGGCTCCGAAAGGGAAAGACGTTCGTGACGGAAGGCACCCCAGATCGCGGCGCCGATCGCGCCGGCGTGGATGCCGAGGGGGTGGGTGGCCAGCTCGATCTCGGAGAAGCCGCGCTTGCCGCGCCCCTTCTCGAGCGAGTCCCGGATGGCCTGGAGGAGGCCGATGTCACCGGACAGGCCGCCGCTGACGAAGACGGTGCCCTCGGCGTTGACCGAGCGCAGGAGCCGCGCGAAGCGGCCGCCCATCGACTCGTGGATGCCTCGGAGGATGTCCTCGGTGGTGATGCCGCGGCTGACCATGTTGATGACGTCGGTCTCGGCCAGCACCGCGCAGATGCTGCTGACCGTCTCGGGCTGGGCGGCCTTCAGGGACAGCGGCCCGACCTCGGCCAGGGACACGCCCAGGTAGCGGGCGATGTTCTCGAGGAACTGGCCCGAGCCCGAGGCGCACTGGCTGGTCATCTTGTAATCGAGCACCTTGCCGCGCTCGTCCATCTTGACCGCGCGGGCGTGCAGCGCGCCGACGTCCAGGACGGCGGTGGACTGCGCAGCCAGGAACAGGCCGCCGCGCGCGTGGGTGGTCATGCCGTAGAAGTGGCCGGTGGCGAACTGGATGTCCT
>CALGIB010000013.1 GCA_937915955.1 uncultured Pseudomonadota bacterium | reverse complement strand
GTCCTGTGAACCAGCAGCCCTCCGTCCTGCGCCTGGTCCTGACCCACCTCGGCCTCGTGCTGGTCACGCTCTCGGTGCTGTACCCGGTGCTCTGGGTGCTCAAGATCGCCCTGGCTCCGAGTCAGTCGTTCTCGATGGACCCGATGCCGATCCCCACCTCGATGGCCGAGGTGACGCTGCAGAACTTCGTCGACGTGGTCAGCACCACGGACACCAACGGCGGCTGGCTCTTCGGTCGTCAGCTTGCCAACTCGCTGATCGTGGCGGTCGTGACCTCGGCCATCGGCATCGCCCTGGCGGTGACCGCTGGCTACTCGATGAGCCGCTGGGCCTTCCCGGGCCGGGACATCGGCATGAGCCTGTTCCTGGTCACGCAGATGTTCCCAGGCGTGGTCATGGCCGTGCCGCTCTACATCCTGCTGGACGAGCTGCACATGCTGGACAGCATGCTGGGGCTGTCCGTGGTCTACGCGACCACCGCGATCCCGTTCTGCACCTGGAACCTGAAGGGCTACTTCGACACCATCCCGCGCGATCTGGAGGAGGCCGCGCTGATGGACGGCGCGAGCCGCTGGACCACCTTCACGAAGATCATCCTGCCGCTGTCTCGGCCCGCCCTGGTGGTCACCGGCCTGTTCAGCTTCATGACGGCCTGGAACGAGTTCATCCTGGCGGCGACGCTGACCAGCGACGAGCGCGCCTACACCCTGCCGGTGGTGCTCAACGGCTACGTCGGCGAGTTCGGGACCGAGTGGGGCCTGTTCGCGGCGGGGGCGGTCATCGTCTCGCTGCCTGTGATGGGGCTGTTCTTCGCGCTGCAGCGCTACCTGGTCGAGGGGCTCACGGCGGGCAGCGTCAAGGGGTAGCGGTCGCCTGCGGTCGCGGTGTCCAGACAGCAACCTGGAGACACCCATGCTGCTCGCCCTCTTCACCGTCGCCTTCGCCAACGAGACCGAGTCCGAGGGGCTGCTCGAGAGCGGACGTCGCCTCCACGCCGAGGGCATGACCCTGGCCATGCCCGGCGACGCCACCGGCGGCTTCGGCGCCGGCCTCACCGGCGAACGCGACGCCTTCCTCCGCGTCGACGGACGCAGCCAGGCCAGCGGGGACTGGATCGCCCGCGGCACCGCCGGCTTCGACTTCTTCGGCCGCTGGGACTTCTTCGACCTGACCCTCGGGGCCTCGATGGCCGGGGGAGGGGACTGGCGGGACCGAGCGGTCTACAACCAGCTCGGGGCCGGCTTGGAGCTCGGCGTTGGCTTCAACGTGCGCTCCTGGCACCTCCAGGCCCGTCGCGTCCAGCCCTTCGCCGACAGCCAGGTGATGCGCGGGCTCGACGAATCCGAGCTGCGGGTGAGCTACGACATCACCGACAGCCTCTCGGTGTTCGGCACCTCGCTCCGGGTCTACCCGGACTTCGAGCAGAGGGCCCGCGAGCAGGCCTACGGGCTGGGCGCTCGCTACACGTTCTGACGAACGCTCAGCGCTCGATGCGCTCCCGAAGCTCCTGCGCCACCTTCCGAAGGAGCTCCAGGCTGGCCTCGGTCTCGGCCAGGAGTCGCCGCGCATCGGCGTGCGTGTAGTACTCGAAGTCCTGGTCCGAGAACAGGCGCTCGATGCTGAGCTCCCTGCTCCTGGGCAGGCGCTTGAGCGTCTTCACGAAGCCCGGGAGGCGGGGTCGTCCTCGGCGGGGCCCCTGGTCCGCGTCGCTGCGCTCGCGCCAGGCTCGGACGTCTTCGTCGAAGGCCCGCACGCTCAGGCGCTTGAGCACGGCCCGCCGCGCGAGTCGGAGCTTGGCGTCGCGTCCGTGCACGGGGAGCAGCAGCTTGTGGTGGCTGAAGCTCAGCGCCTCGCCGAGCTCGGGGGGCAGCATCCCCAGCTGCTCGACGACACCGACAGCGTGGTACAGGAACGTGTAGCTGACGGTCAGGTGCTCGTGCCCGGTCAGGGCGCGGAAGCTCAGGTGGTCCTTGCCGCGGTCGCGGAAGTTCTGGGCCTCACCGGCGAAGAAGGCGGCCAACAGACGCTCACCCATGGCCCGGGCGGTCTCCAGCCCCTTCGTCTTGTGGAGCTCGTTGAGCTCGTTGACGGTGCGCTCGACCAGCTCGACGTCGACGGAGGACTCGCCTGGGAGCGCCGTGGCCAGGGGGTTCGCGCCGGACATGTGGCTGCCTCGCTGGGGTTCACCCAAGTGTACCGAATTGGGGCGCGAAAATCTGTAGCCACGTGTGGCTACCTCATGGCCGAGCGGGGACCGGGCGGCCCTCGGCCCGCGCGATGGCCCGGGCGTGGTATCCGGCGGCCAGCGCGCCCCAGTCCTGGCGAGCTTGCAGGCGCTTGAGCATCGCGTAGGTGCCCCCCAGGGAGCGGTGCATGAACACCATCTGCCTGGGCGTTCGCACCTTGGGGTGCAGGACGAAGCGGGGCGCCATCGCCTTCAGATCCTGGTCCACCGTGTCCCGAGGCCCGCCCGCGGTCATGCGTCCGGACTGGAAGGGCTTGGCCAGGGCGTGCACGAAGTCCCAGAGCAGCCCCTCGTCGGAGGACGCTGCGCTGCCCAGGGCGCCCATCTCGCGCAGGATCGCGACGCAGGCCGCCCGCTGGCCCGAGAACGCCAGCTCCCCGACGCGGGCGTAGTCGGCCACCCAGTGCTCGGAGTAGCGCTTGACGCAGCCGAAGTCGACGATGCCCACCTTGCCGTCCGGCTCGAAGAGGTAGTTGCCTTCGTGGGGATCGGCGTGCAGCGCCCGGGCCTCGTAGACCATCTCGAAGAAGGCCAGCGTCAGGTTCAGCCCGGCGGCCTGCCGGGCCTCGGGCGTGGCGGTCTTCAGGAACTCCTCGAGCGGCACGCCTGGGAGCCGATCCATGGTCAGCACGCGCTCGCCGCTGTGTGAGGGCACGCTGGTCGGCACGCGGACGCCGGGCAGGATCTGCAGCGCCCGGCTCAGCTCCTCCAGGTTCGCGGCCTCCTGCAGGTAGTCCAGCTCCTCGTGGAGCCGCGCCTCGATCTCGTCGAAGATCCAGCGGAGCTCCTCCTTGTCCCGGTTCAGCACGCGGCCGGTGATCATCATCGAGCGCAGGGCCATGAGGTCCGTGGCCACGCTGTCTTCGACCCCCTCGTGCAGGACCTTGAAGACCACCTCTCGACCGTCGTGCAGGCGCGCCACGTGGGCCTGGGCCAGGCTCGCGGTGCCCAGCGGCGTCTCGTCGACCTGGGCGAAGAGCTGCTCGAGCGGGGCCTCGAGCTCGCGCTCGACCGAGCGGCGGATCGTCTCGAAGGGCACGGGCTCGGCCTTGTCGTTGAGCTGTCGCAGGGCCGATCCGACCTCCTCGGGCAGGTCGAGGCCGTCGACGGCCTGGGCCAGCGACTGCCCGACCTTCATCGCGGCGCCCTTGAGCTGACCCAGCTGTCGGGCCACCTGCTTGGCGCTGTCGATGTGCAGCTGACGGCGCTCCGCCTCGTCCGAGGCCTGGTCCTTGAAGGCTCCGCGCAGCCGCTGGCCTATGTACTTGGAGCCGACCCTCGAGGTCAGACCTCCGAGGCGGGCGAGGCGTCCCAGCTTGCTCTCGGGCTTGTCGGCCATGGCTGCGGTCTAACCTGCGGAGAGCGCATGCTCGTGTCGGTGCAGGGCTTCTTCGAAGCGGACCTGCTGGAAGCCGGGGTGCTCCTTCCAGAGCTGCAGCACCTCGAGCCCCTGCTCGCCCATGCGCCCCTCGAACCGACCGACCAGCTCGCCCTGGTGCAGGAGCGGGCAGACGTAGTAGCCCCAGCGCCGCTTGTGCGCGGGCTTGTAGACCTCCCAGACGTACTCGAACCCGAAGACGAGGCGGACCAGCCTGCGGTCCCAGATCAGCGGGTCGAGCGGGCCCAGGATGCGCATGCGTCCGTCATCGCCGGGGAACTCGCGCTCGAACAAGCCGGCTGGACAGAGCCAGCTCCCTCGGGCCCCCTCTACGCCCACGCGCTCCAGGCGCCCCTCGGCCACCAGGTCCTCGACCAGGGCCGCGCCGCGCACCGCCGCCAGGCTGGACCACCAGGGCCCCGCGCTCTCCGAGAGCATGCCGCAGGCCTCGACCCTCTCCAGCAGCTCCCACCTCTGGGTGTCCTCGGCGGCTGTCAGCGCGTGGTGGTGGGGCAGCGCCAGGTCGGCGCCCGAGTAGCGCTTGGTCTTGCCCTCTCGGCTGTGCACCGCGATCTCGCAGCGGGTCCACAGCACCTCCAGCGCCAGGCTGGCCATCTGGCCCGTGCCCTCCCAGCCCGACCAGTCCAGGGGCTCTACCTTGCCGTGATCGTTCAGCTCCTTGGAGGAGACGGGGCCCTCCGTCAGGACCTGCTGCTTCACCGCCTGCAGCACCTCGGGGGGGATCCGCTGCAGCCGCTCGGTCAGTCGCCACCAGGGCGCCATGCGCGCGCGCTGCCGGTAGTGGGGCCAGGCCGAGGCGGGCACGATGCAGCGCTCCTTCGCCCAGTGCTCGAAGCCGCAGCCCGGCATCAGGGCGCTGTAGACCTGCCCCTTGCGCACGCCGTCCAGCCTAGCCAGCGCCACGAGGTCTGCGTTGGTGCCGATGCGGTCCAGCGGATCGAGCTGGATGCAGCGTCGAGCCTTCAGCAGGGCTCTCAGGCCCTCGTCCCCGGGGGCGTGCACGACCGCTCGGAGCCCGGCCTGTCCCACCAGGGTCTCTCGAGCCAGGTCTGGGCTGATGACGCGCACGCCAACCCGTAACGGCGCGCTTGTCCTACAGCGCGGGTTTTGGTGTCCGATGTCGGGGCCATGTTGGGACTCCTGATCTCTGCGCAGGCGCTCGCCGCCACGACCATCACGGTGGGGCCGTCCTCCGCCGACTACACCACCATCGGACAGGCCATCAAGGCGGCCTCGACCGGCGACACGATCCAGGTGTCCGCG
>CALGIB010000012.1 GCA_937915955.1 uncultured Pseudomonadota bacterium | reverse complement strand
ATGACCAGCTCTGGACCTTGCGCATGCGGACTTCCTCCGAGGTGCTCTCCCCTTCGGATCGTCGCGGCCTGCTTCCAAGCGCTCTCGTGACCCGTGAGGCGGCGAGGGCTCCTGGGCGGGCTTGCGCTCTGCGAGCGTTAGGCTCAGGCGGTGAGCGACCACCGCCAGCTGATGCAGCGCATCGCCGAGCAGCGCGATCGGGCGGCCTTCGCCCAGCTCTTCTCGGACTTCGCGCCCCGCATCGCGGCCTTCCTGCGGTCCAGGGGTTCGCCCTCGGACCAGGCCGAGGAGCTGGCCCAGGAGGTGCTGCTCTTCGCCTGGCATCGCGCCGACCGCTTCGACGGCGCCCGCGCCGCCGTGGCGACTTGGCTCTTCACCATCGCGCGGAACAAGCAGATCGACCGTGTTCGCAAGCTCTCTCGCCCCGAGCCGCGACCCGAGGAGCTGACGGTCACGCCCTCGGGCGAGGTCGCGCCGGACCGTGCGGTCTGGGTCCAGGCCCGCTCGAAGAGGGTGGAGCGCGCCCTGGGCTCACTGCCCGAGGAGCAGGCCGTGATCCTTCGGGCCACCTACTACGAAGGACGCACGCAGAAGGAGTTCGCCGAGGAGCAGGGCCTTGCCCTGGGCACGGTGAAGTCCCGCACCCGCCTGGCCTTCCAGCGCCTGCGCGCGGTGCTCGACGAGGAGATCACGCTCTCATGAGCCCCACGCACCACCCCACCGAGGAGCTGCTCCGGGCCTACGCCCTGGGTTCGGGCGAGCAGGCCCTGGATCTGGCCGTGGCCGCGCACGGAGCGCGCTGTCCCGTGTGTCAGGTGCAGGTCCAGGAGCTCGAGGCCATCGGCGGCGCGCTGCTGTCCCGGCTCCCGTCTGGGGGCCTGCCGGCGTGGGCGCTCGAGGCGGCGCTGGCACGCCTGGACGAGGCCCCGCCGGCCGAGCGTGCGCGGCCCGAGGCGCCGAGCTGGCTGCGGCACCTGGATCTGCCGGGCCCGCTGCTGGATCTCTGCGATCAGCTGGCCCCGTGGTCCACCATCTGGCCCGGGATCCGCCGCATCGAGCTCCCCCTGAGCCTGGACGGCGAGCGCCTGGCGCTGGTCGGCATGGACGCAGGGACCGAGATCCCGGAGCACGACCACGGGGGACTGGAGCTGAACCTGGTCCTGGCCGGCGGCTTCGACGACGTGCAGGAGCGGGCGGCCTACCTGCCCGGGGACGTCTCGTGCAAGGAGCCCGGCCAGGTCCACACCGTCCAGGTCCACGGCGACGGCGAGTGCGTGGTGCTGGTGGTGCGCTCGGGCCGCCTGGTCCCCCGCAACCTGAAGGGTCGGCTGGGGGCCTGGATCACGGGCATGTGACGCCCGCGAGGGGGGCCCTCAGGACTTGCCCATCTTGCGCTTGAGCTCCTCGAGCTGGGCCTTGGCCTTCGACTCGCGGTTCATGCGCGTCTCGTGCACCTTGCGGAAGCGCTCGGCCTGCAGCTCCTCGGCGGCGCGGGCCCGGGCCTCGAGCTTGGCGTCCTGCTCGTGGACCCCGTCGAGATCGCCGACCAGCTGCTTCTCGAAGTCATCGGCGAACTCGTCCAGCGCCACCTCGGCGGCCTTGGAGGCGGCGGCGGCGCTGGCCTCGGCGGCCTTCTCGGCGGCCTTGGAGGCGACCTTTCGGCCGGCCTCGCTCTTGCCCAGGCTGTCCCAGAGTCGCTTCTTGAGATCGTCGTACAGAGGCATGGCATCAGGATAGCCACGCGCATGTCTCGCGCCGACCGACTCTTTCAGCTCGTGCAGCTCTTGAGGGGGCGTCGCTTCGCCACCGCCGAGGGCCTGGCCGAGGAGCTGGCGGTCAGCAAGCGCACGCAGTACCGGGACATCCGCGAGCTCCAGAACGCGGGCGTGCCGGTGCGGGGCGAGGCCGGCGTGGGCTACACGCTGGAGCGCGGCTACGAGCTCGCGCCGATGCGCTTCACCAGCGACGAGGTCGAGGCGCTGGCGCTGGGGGCTCGGATGGTCGAGGCCTGGGGCGACCCGGTGCTGTCCGAGGCGGCTCGGGCGCTCCAGCGAAAGCTGAGCTCCAGCCTGCCCGAGGCGCTGCGACGC
>CALGIB010000011.1 GCA_937915955.1 uncultured Pseudomonadota bacterium | reverse complement strand
ACCGCTCGGACCTGCGAGATCAGGCCACGGCCCTGCGCGCCCGGGTCGAGGTGTGGCCGGACGACGGCTACACGCGGTTCTACGAGATCAAGACCCAGAAGTTCCCCGAGGACCACCCCAAGGGCAACCCGCTCCTGGAAGAGGCGCTGCAGGACTCGATCGACAGCCGGTTCGTGGCCTGGGAGGGCCTGGTCCCAGTCAACCAGTGAGCCCGGACCCCGAGTCGGACCCGGGTCTCTACTGGCGAGCGGTGGCCTACAACGTGCTGCTCCAGCGCTGCGAGCTGCGCGGCTCGGATCAGGTGCTGGACCTGAGCCCGGAGGAGGACATCGCCAACGTCCTGCGCGAGCACGTCGCCAGCGTTCGGCGCGCCTCCCCCGCGGACCGGTTCCTGGGCCAGCCGAGCCTGGTGACGGCTGCGTTCGCGCTCTCGGGGCTGGACCTCGGGGCACGACTGAGCGCGTTCAAGCGCCTGCACGGTGCGATGCCCGAAGGCGCGCTGCTCGTGATGGCGGACTGGTTCTGGTCGATTCCCTTCGCGGACATCGAGGGGATCGAGGGTTGGTTCGACATCGCGCGCACGCCCTCGGCGCCCGCGACCCAGGTGATGGAGGAGCTGGAGCGCAGCGGCTGGCGCGTCGTGCTCGAGCCCCTGCACCCCGCCGTGTCCGTGCTGACGGCCCTGCGCCTCTAGGTCCCCGCCCTTGAAGTCCCGTCGCGCTCCGCCGCTGTTCTTGATGCTGGCCCTGGTGCTCGGGGCGGTGCTCGCGGCGACGACCGTGACCCGCGTCGGCGTCGTCGGCGAGGTCGCGGCGTCCTGGGCCCTGGACGCTCCCCCGGTGGTGGTGGTCGACTGGAAAGGCCCGCTGCTGGCCGACTACGACCAGGGCCTGTTCCGGGCGTCGCTGGTCAGGCCGTTGGAGCGACTGCAGGTCGGCGGCTTCAGCCTGCCCCTGGCGGTCAACAGCTACACGGGCGGACCACCGGACTGGCCCGCGCGGGCGGTCTACGCCGCGACGGCTTCGACGGCTGCGGTGACCACGCTGCACGTGGCGTTGGGCGGCCTGCTGCTGGTCCTGCTCCACCGCTTCCTGCGGTTCCACGGCACCGAGGGGAGCGGTGGCATCGCGGCGCTGATCCTGGCGACGGACTGGGGCTTCGTGTTCTACCGCAAGGTCCTGGGCGGGACCGAGCTGCTGCTCATGGCCGCGGCTCTGCTGGTGCTCTGGGCGTTCTGGAGTCGCCGCTGGGCGGGCGGACGGCTGGGCAGCCCGGCCATCGCAGCTGGCATCGGGCTGGGCCTGCTGGCCAAGGCCACCTTCGGGGTCACGCTGGTCGCCTTCGGTCTGACGGCGCTGCTCACGCGCCGGGACAAGCCCGCCGGCTTGAAGGGGCCACGGCCCATGCCGCTGTGGAAGATGGCGGGGGTGGTGCTCCTGCTGACCAGCCCGCTGTGGATCTCGGCGCTGGATCACCTCGGAGCGCCGGCCAGCTTCCCCAGCCACGACTTCCTGGGGCTCCAGGTCGAGCGGCTGGTCCAGGGTCTTGAGCGCCTGGCCTCGGGCGAGCGCGCGCCCTCGAGAGAGACCGGCGAGACCCTGCTGTGGTTTCTGGGCAACCCCCTGCCCTGGTTCGAGGCGGCCTATGGGGGCGAGGCCGCGGGCGGGCTGAGCTCGCTGCGGCTGATCGGATGGGGGCTGGGCCTGGGCGGGAGCCTGCTCGAGTGGCGACGCCCCAGGGCCGACCGCGCCGGCGCCCTGCTCCGCTTCGTGAGCTTGTATGCGCCGCTGCAGGTCCTGCTGCTCTGGCTCGCCAACCGAGACCTGCACCACCTGGCGCAGGCCAGCCCCACCATCGCCATCTGGTTCGCGCTGTCCGTGAACCGACTCGCCCAGGAGCGCCTCAACATCCGCTCCTGGGGGCGAGCCGGCCTGGCGCTTGGGCTCAGCCTGCCCTGGATGCTGGCGGGCAGCCTGCAGCTCTGGCGAACCGACACGGTGCTCGACACCTTGAGGGCGCCGAGCTTCACGGAGCGAGGACAGGCCGAGCTGATCGAAGGCCTGCGCAGCCACGGCGTGGAGCGGCTGTACGCCTGTGACTACGAGCTGTACGGCATGGTCGAGGTGCGAGCGCCCGAGCTCTCGGTGACGCACGCCTGGGCCAACGCAGCCAGCCGGCCGGGGGATCGCAGCGGCGCGCTCGAGGACCTGCTCGAGCACGCCGCCGGAGGCCACTACCTGTGGCTTCGGCCGAGCGCGCCGATGATCTACAACCTGAGCCCCAGCGACCGGAAGCTGGAGGCGGCGGCCAGCGCGGCGGGGGTCGAGCTCACCGAGCGCTTCAGCCTGGAGGACCGCGAGGGCCCGTGGGCGCGGCTCTACGAAGTCCGACGCGCAGACTGACGCGCACGCGGCCCCTGCGACGGCGCGAGGCGCAGGGGGGTGCGACCGGAGAGAAGCGGAGGGACGCAAGCGGGGCGCGCAGCGGCCCCCCTCTAGAACATCGCCTTGCGCTTGCTGCTGCTCAGGATGCCCAGCCCCTCGCGGTACTTCGCCACCGTCCTCCGGGCGCACTTGATGTTGAACTTGCGCAGCTCGGTGACGATGGCGCTGTCCGACATGGGCCTGCGGGCGTCTTCGGCCGCGATGATCTGCTTGATGCGGGCCTTGACCGAGGCCGCCGCGACGTCCTCGCCGTGGACCTGCTGGATGCCGGCGTTGAAGAAGTACTTGAGCTCGAAGATGCCCTGCGGGCACTGCAGGTACTTGTTCGACGTCACGCGACTGACCGTGGACTCGTGCACGCCGATCTCATCGGCGATGTCCCGGAGGATCATCGGGCGGAGGTGCTCGACCCCGTGCTCGAAGAAGTCCATCTGCTTCTCGAGGATGCTCTTCACGACCTTGAAGATGGTCGACTGCCGCTTGTAGATCGACTTGATCAAGAAGTCCGCCGCGTCGAGCTTGTCCTTGATGTACTTGCGCTCGTCGTCGGTGCCCGCCCCCTGCAGCACGCGCTGGTAGTAGGGAGAGATGCGCAGCTTCGGCAGCCCGTCCTCGTTCTGGACGATCTGCCACTCGCCGCCGATCAGGAAGACGTAGACGTCCGGCGTGATGTAGCGCGGGTCCGCGTCGGCGTAGCCCCGCCCAGGCCAAGGCTCGAAGGCCTGGAGCATCTTGTGGTACTCGATGGCGTCCTCGACATCCATGTCCATGGCGCGAGCCACGTTCAGGTAGTTGCGACGCTCGAAGTCCACGAGGTGGTTGTTGATGATCTCCTCGAAGAAGGGATCCTCCGGGTGCTTCGTCTTGGCCTGGACGATCAGGCACTCCTCGAGGCTCAGGCTGCCGCAGCCGCTCGGGTCCAGCCCCTGAACGATCATCTGCGCGCCCTCGACGTCGTCCATGTCGCAGTCGGCCTCTTCGGCCACGACCTCGAGCGGGATGGTGAGGTAGCCGCGGTCGTCCAGGTTCATGATGATGACGTTGGACGCCCGCCGCTCTCCGTCCGTGCAGAGCTGCATCTGCAGCTGCCAGGCCAGGTGCTCGATCAGGCTGGTGCTGGTGGTGAGCGTGTTCTCGATCGGCGGCAGGTCTTCGCCGCGGACCGTACCGAGGCCCTTGGTGCTGCCGGACTGCGAGTAGCTCTCGAGGAGTCGGTTCCACTCGTCCTCGGTGAGCTTGCCGTCCTTCTTCTCCACCGACTCCTGAGTCGTGGACTGCACCGTGTGCTGGCCGGCGTCGTCCAGGCCGATCCAGTCGGTCTCCATGGACTCGCTGCCGTTGTTCTGGTCGACGACGTCCGCCTGATCCCGGGCGTTGTCGTTGTCCAGCCGCGACAGCGTCTCGGCCAGCGTCTCGTCGTGGGTAGCCCCCGGGACCTCCTCCAGGGCCGGGTTCTCTACCAGCTCGGCCTGGATCTGATCGACCAGATCCATGTGCGAGAGCTGGAGGAGCTTGATGGCTTGCTGCAGCTGGGGCGTGATGACCAGCTGCTGCTGCAACTTCAGGCTCTGCTTGAGCTCCATGGCCATGAAGAACTCTCCGGGTCACCTTCGTGCCAGTCGTGGCTAGTCTGGCACGGATGTTGCTGCCGTCAAGCCAGCGCCCGGATCGGACGCCCGCCAGCGGACTTCAGGGGAGCTCGGCGCCCGGCCAGTCCTGGCCCAGCCAGCGCTCTCGAACGCGGGGATCCTCCTGCACTTCCGCGGCGCTTCCGCGCGCCAGGACAGCGCCTTGATCCAGCAGCACGACCCGGTCGCAGATCGCCAGCGCCTCGCGCGCGGCGTGGTCGGTCAGCAGGAGCGCCAGCCCACTGCGGGCGAGCGCCCTGAGCTGGCCGCAGAGCTGCTGAACAGACACGGGGTCTACGCCCGCGAAGGGCTCGTCGAGCAGCAGGACGGTGGGCTCGGTGGCCAGACAGCGCGCCAGCTCGAGGCGCCGACGCTCACCGCCCGACAGGCGCTCCGCCGAGGTCGAGGCGAGCTCGCTCAGCCCCGCCTGCTCCAGCAGTCGGTCGGCCTCGCTGGCGGCCACGCCGCGGACCTCGAGCGGGATGAGCAACTGCTGACGCACGCTCAGGCCCGAGAACATGGCGGGCCGCTGAGGCAGGTAGCCGACCCCGGCCCGAACCCGCTGCGCCAGCGAACCCTCGAGGCGCCGGCCCCCCAGGGTCACCTGGCCGCCGTCGGGTTCGATCAGCCCGGCCACCATCCGGAAGGTGGTGGTCTTGCCCGCTCCGTTTGGCCCCAGCAAGCCCAGGATGCAGCCGGGCTCGACGCGGAAGCCGACGTCATGCACCACGGCGCGACCGCCCAGCGTCTTGCGCAGACCCGAGGCTTCCAGGATCAAGGCAGGTCCACGACCAGCCGACACTCCTGGCAGTCCACGCGCTCCTGGTCCAGGAACAGCTCCACCCGCTCGCCGGTGAGCGTGCTGAGTCCGTCGCTGACCAGGGGCTCACCCTCGAGCACCAGCAGGCCGGTCGCGGCGTCCAGCGTGCCCGTCTGGCCGGTGGCCACCCAGGGAGCGCGCTCCACCCGCACCGAACCTCGCGCGATGGCGGTGGCGATGCGCCCCTGCTCGTCGAAGCTGAGCTCGAGCGAGGCGCAGCTCAGCGAGAAGGCCCCCCTGGTGAGCTCCACGCCGCCCTCGAAGCGGGCGGCACGGGTCCCCAGCTCCCAGCTGGACCGAGGCGCGGTCACGACCAGGGGCTCGCTGCCGAGGCTCTCCACGCGCACGCCGCGACCCGTGGCCGGCTCGGCCGAAGAGGCAGCACCGACCAGCAGGAGCCCGGCGAGCCCGAGCGGGCTCAGGCCTCGGCCTCGACCGCGCGAGCCTTGGCGTCGGCCTTCGCCTCGGCCTCGGCCTGGCCGCGACCTCGGCGCTTGCGGTGGTCCAGGGCCGCCTTGACGAAGGCCGCGAACAGCGGGTGAGGCCGCAGCGGCCCGGACTTGAACTCCGGGTGGAACTGGCAGCCGACGAAGTGCGGGTGCTCGGGCAGCTCGACCATCTCGACCAGGCGCCCGCTGGGGGACAGCCCGGACAGGCGCAGGCCATGATCGCTCAGCACGGTGTGGTAGTCGGGGTTCACCTCGTAGCGGTGCCGGTGGCGCTCGCTGATCTGGCGCTGCCCGTAGATCCTGGCGGCGACCGTGCCCTCGCCCAGGACACAGGGGTAGGCCCCGAGGCGCATCGTGCCGCCCATGTTCGTGACGTTCTGCTGCTCGTCCATCAGCTCGATCACCGTGTGCTCGGCGCCGCCGTCGAACTCGCGGGAGTTGGCCTGCTCCAGACCGATGACCGAGCGGGCGAACTCGATCACGGCGACCTGCATGCCCAGGCAGATGCCGAAGAAGGGCACCGCGTGTGTGCGGGCGAAGCGCACGGCCGCGATCTTGCCCTCGATTCCGCGGTCGCCAAAGCCGCCTGGGACCATGATCGCGTCCAGGTCGGCGAGGGACGAGCCCGGGTCGTCCAGGTCGATCGTCTCGGAGTCGATGTAGACGATGTCGATCTGGCTACGCCACGCGAAGCCGCCGTGGCGCAGCCCCTCGTTCAGGCTCTTGTAGGCGTCGCTGAGGTGCACGTACTTGCCCACCATGCCGATCCGCACGGTGTGGTTGGGGCTCTGGAAACGCTCGGACAGGTCCTCCCAGCTCTGCAGGTTGGGCTGCGCGGCCCAGATGCCGAGCTTCTCGAGCAGGCGGTCGTCCAGGCCTTCCTCGCGGAAGGTCAGCGGCAGCATGTAGGTGTTCTGCACGTCCGGCGCGGAGATCACCGAGTCCACCGACACGTTGCAGAAGTGCGCGATCTTCTGGCGGATGGTCTTGTCCAGCACCTGCTCGCTGCGGCAGAGCAGCACATCGGGCTGGATACCGACGGACAAGAGCTCCTTCACCGAGTGCTGGGTGGGCTTGGTCTTCAGCTCTCCCGCGGTCTTGATGTAGGGAACCAGCGTCAGGTGCAGGAACAGCACGTTCTCGGGGCCGGCGTCGTGGCGGAACTGCCGGATGGCCTCGAGGAAGGGCAGCGACTCGATGTCGCCGACCGTGCCGCCGACCTCGATGATGCCGATGTCCACGTCCTC
>CALGIB010000010.1 GCA_937915955.1 uncultured Pseudomonadota bacterium | reverse complement strand
CCTTCCTGCCCGAGGACCCCGACGAGGCCGCCGCCGAGCACCACCGGGTGCTGACCGCCGAGCTCTACCCCTACGAGTCGGTCTTCCTGGACCCCTCGGGCCTGCTCGGAGGGCAGCACGCCTCGCAGGTGCGCCTGGCCCTGGCGGGCTTCGGCGTCGCGGGTCGGGACGACCTCGAGCCCGACCACCTGGCCAACCAGCTGGCCGCCCTGTCCTTCCTCTGCGGCGCCGAGCTGGACGCCGTCACGGACGGCCGAGGCGGCCAGCTGCTGCGGATCCGCGAGGCCCAACGACGCCTGCTCGACGAGCACCTGTTGCGCTGGCTTCCGGCCTGTGGCGTCGCGCTCGAGCAGCTCGACAGCCCGCTCTATGCCGCCGCCGTAGGCCTGCTCCTCGAGCTGGCGGCCGACCACCGCGCGGGGCTGGCCGGCGCGGCCCCGATCTGGACCCTGGCGGAGCCCCCTCAACTGCTCGAGGACCCCAGGACCGACCTCAAGGCCATCTCCAGGCACCTGGTCTGCCCGGTCTTCGCCGGCGGCTTCCTCAGCCAGACGGCGCTGACCCGGATCGGCCGGGAGCTGGACCTGCCGCGCGGCTTCGGCAAGCGCTGGCAGGTCCTCGAGAACCTGCTGCGGAGCGGGGTGCACTACGAGCGCTTCGGGGACCTCGTCGCCGCCCTGGATGCCCAGCTCCAGGCCTGGCAGACCCGCTACCGGGCCCTGGCCAGCTGCGGGCTGCCCACCGGTGCGTGGACCGAGCGCGTCGACGAGACCCGCAGCCTGCTCGAACGCCTGAGGGCGGGCGCCGAGCGCTCAGCCCCGGTCTGAGGGCGGCAACTTCTCCAGCAGGGGCGCCCAGGCGCCGGGGCCCCAGTCCAGCTTCTTGAGCTGCTTGCTCCCCTTGGGCGGGCTCGCCAGGTAGTCCGTCAGCATGCTGCCCGACTCGATGGCGAAGTCCACGACCAGCTTGAAGCCCAGCGTCAGGCCCTCGACCGTCAGCAGCGGGTAGGGCTCGATGCCCGGCTGGATGAAGCTGCCGAGAGCCTCGAGGTCGGTCAGCAGCAGCGGCTTGATGGCGCTGATCTGCTGAATGTTCATCGTGGACAGGGCCACGCCGTCGACCTGGAACTGCTCGGGGCTCCAGGTCACGACGGGCTGAGCCGGCAGCGAGGTGCTGGGCGCGAAGCTGCGCTTCCAGGTGCCCATCTGGACCGAGGGCTGCCAGCTCGCCAGGTGCGCCAACAGCTGGGTCGGCTCGCCGGTGCCGGCGGCCTGGATGGCCTTCACGAGGTGCTCGGGCACGTCAGGGTGGTGGAAGGGGTTGAAGACGAGCCCGGCCAGGGCCTCTCGCTGATCCGCCGAGGTCTCCGTCCAGTCCAGCGTCTTCCAGACCGCGGTCAGGGCCGAGACGCCGTCCTTGCGGAGGATGACCCGCGACTGGCCGAGCAGCCCCAGGTTGTCCATGTCGAGCGTGGGGGTGTAGAGCGTCTTGGGGTAGCCGAAGACCTCGCGCCCGGTGGTCATCGCCGCGGCGCTGCCGACATAGACCCAGGGCATGTAGATGCCCAGGAAGCCCTCCGCCGCCGCCGGCACCATGATGCAGACCTCGTCGTAGTGGCTGACGCGGTTCTGCAGCGTGTTCCCCAGGCCCACGCCCCCGGTGTAGCGCGCGATGACCAGCCAGAAGAAGTCCGTGCCCTTGATCTCGGGGGCGACGTAGCGCTCCATCGAGGCCGGATCGACCTGGCAGGGGATGTAGTAGAGCTCGGCCTGGTTGGCCTGGTAGGGCGCGGGGAAGACCGAGGGGTTGGTCCAGGGGTAGACCTGATCGGTGAGGACGTAGAGGCCCTGGTCGGCGGAGTCGGACCAGGACATGCCGTGGCGAGCGATCTCAGCGAGCAGCGCTGAGGCGAAGCCCGGCAGCCAGCTCGAGGCGTCTCGCAGCAGCTGTCCGGGGATCTGCAGCAGCATGCCCTCCTCGCGCGCGACGATCTCGACGGCCTTGGGCTCGGCCTGGCCGCGCTGGCCCGCGAAGACGGCCAGCTCGCCGGTGAGCTCGCCCACCCCGCGAATGGCCAGCCGCCGCTCCGAGCTCCACTCGTCCACAGAGCCGAAGACGATCAGCCAGGCGACGTCCTGATCGTCCAGGAAGTCGGCGATCACGTCCCCGGCGTCGACCAGCAGGATGGAGCACTGCGCGAGCAGGGTGTCCACGCCCGCTCGGAGGTCGGCCTCCGAGAGGCCGCTCCAGGCCGGGTGGGACCGGAGCGCGTCGAGGGTCTTGTCGGTGGGCATAGGGCCAGCCTACTTCGCCAGCCCCGCCCGCACCGCGTGCACCCCGCACATGCCGTGCACGCCGCCCCCGGGCGGGGTGCTGGCCGAGCAGAGGAAGAGCCGCGGGTTCGGCGTGCGGTACGGCGAGGCCGCCGCCACGGGCCGCGTGAACAGCTGGTCGACCGTGGGGGCACCGCCGTTCACGTCGCCCCCGACGTAGTTGGGGTTGTAGGCCTCGACCTGCGCGGAGCTCAGGCTGCGACGGGCCAGGACGAGGTCTCCGAAGCCAGGGGCGTAGCGCTCGATCTGGGCCTCGACGGCCGCGCTCATGTCCACCTCGCTGCCCGCGGGCACGTGGCAGTAGCCCCAGAGGGTGTGCTGCCCCTCGGGCGCCCGCGTCGGATCGAACAGGCTGTGCTGGGCCAGCAGCACGAAGGGGCGCTCGAGGTGCCGTCCGTCCCAGGCCGCGCGCTCGCTGGCCTCCAGCTCCTCCAGGGTGCCGCCCAGGTGCACCGTGGCCGCGCGGGCCACCGCCGGATCCGTCCAGGGCACCGGTCCGGACAGCGCCCAGTCCAGCTTGAAGACGCCTGGGCCGTAGCGATAGCGCTCGAGCTTCTGGACGTAGCCGTGGGGCAGCGAGGCGCCCGCGACGCGGGCCATGGCCTGGGGGCCTGTGTCGAAGAAGACCAGGGCCCCATCCGGCAGCTCGGCCAGCTCGGTCACGCGCTGCTCCAGGACCAGCTCGCCGCCCAGGGACCGCAGCTCGGCGACCAGGGCGTCGGTGAGGGCCTGGGCTCCCCCCTCGGGGAAGGGCCAGCCGTAGCCGTGACCGACCAGGCCCAGCATCAGGCCGATGGCCGCGCTGGGCAGCAGGTCCAGGGGCAGCACGGAGTGGGCGCAGAGTCCGGCCAGCAGCGCCCGGCCCCGAGGGCCGCGGAAACGCTCACGAGCCAGCCCCGAGCAGGGTCGAAGGGCGCGCAGCCCGAAGCGGGCCAGCAACATGGGGTCGCCGGGTCGCGCGAGGGGACCCATGGTGTCGGCGAGCAGCTCGTCCAGCCGACCCGCGAAGGGCGACATCAGCTCGGACCAGGCGCCCCGATCGTCGGCGTCCAGCAGCGCGTCGGTCTCGGCGAGCCCGCGCTCCAACAGCACCGCCGGGCCCCCCTCGAGGGGGTGCGCCAAGGGAGCCTCGGGGTGGATCCACCGCAGCCCGTGCCGCTCCAGATCCAGGCTCTGCAGGAAGGGACTGGCGACGGCCATGGGGTGGATGGCCGAGCAGACGTCGTGGCGAAAGCCGGGCAGCGTGCCCTCGTCGGTGCGTACCCCGCCGCCGGGCGAGGGTCCGAGCTCGACGACGCGCACGCTCCGGCCAGCCTGCGCCAGCGCGATGGCCGCGCACAGCCCGTTGGGGCCCGAGCCCACGACCACCGCGTCCACCTCGTCCCCGCTCATCACTGCTCCATGCGCGCGAGCACCCGGGGCACGGGGGAGCTGCAGCTCTGGCAGCTCAGGCCCATCACCCAGCCCGGGCCGGGCTCGAAGCCCGGGATCTCGAGGGCGTCCAGGCGCACCTGACCGTTGAGATCCACGTCCACCCGCTGAACGGCCAGCTCCTCCAGCTTGACGGCCGTCTTGCCCTCGCGCTGCAGCA
>CALGIB010000009.1 GCA_937915955.1 uncultured Pseudomonadota bacterium | reverse complement strand
GCATCTTCCGCGACGGCCTGCTCGTCAAGGTCGACCGCGAGACCGGCGAGGTGAAGAAGATGTCGCTCAACAAGTGGCAGTCGGTCATCGACGTCGACCTGACCGGCCCCTTCCTCTGCACGCGGGAGTTCGCGACCAAGGCCATCCAGACCGGCGAGGAGTCCTCGGTCGTCGTGAACATCTCGTCCATCGCCCGCCACGGCAACCGCGGCCAGACCAACTACTCCGCAGCCAAGGCCGGCCTCGTCGCCGACACCAGGCTCTGGGCGGTCGAGCTGGCCAAGCACGGCATCCGCACCGGCGCGGTGGCCCCAGGCTTCGTCAACACACCCATCCTGCAGGGCATGCCCGAGCCGGTGCTCCAGGCCATGCTCAAGCCCGTCCCCCTCCGTCGCGTCGGCACGACCGAGGAGATCTGGCTGGCCGTGAAGTTCATCATCGAGTGCGACTACTTCACGGGCCGATGCATCGACGTCGACGGCGGCATGAGCATCTGAGCTCGCTGACTGGGCACCTCGTCCGGTGCTCAGTCGCCGAGCAGCTCGGGGGCCTTTCGGCGAAGCAGCCGAAGGGCCTTTGCGTCGTTGTCCTCGACCACGCGAACGGCCACCTGCTGAGCCGCCTCGGGCTGGTCCAGCTCGACGTGCGCGACCGCCAGCCAGGCCCGCGCCATGGGGGCATCCTTGCTGTCAGGGTAGGCGCGAAGCAGCTCCTGCATGCGCCCGACGACCGCAGGCCAGGCCTTGCGCTGCTCGGCGTAGAAGGTCCCGATCAGGAACTCCTTTCGGGCCAGCCGATCCCTGGCCGAGCCGAGGTTCTCGTTGACCTCCTCGATGTACTCGCTCTCGGCGAAGCGGACCTCGAAACGAGCCCAGGTGTCCACCGCCTGACGGGTCCAGGTCTGATCCCGCGAGGCGATCTTCGGGGACTTCTTCCAGGACGTCATGCCGAGCCGGTAGACGACGTAGTCCGCGCTCTCGTGGCGGGGGTGGAGCCGAAGGAAGTCCTCGTAGGCGAGCCGGGCCTGATCCCACTCGGACTTCTTGTAGTAGAGGTCCGCGATCGCGAGCTCGGCCTTCACGGCGTAGGGGTCGTCCCGGTGGTAGTTCCGGATGCGGTTGAACTGCTCCAGCGCCTTCACGTAGTACCCGCGCTTGAGGTACTTCATGCCGAGCTCGTACTGCTCCTCGACGGTCAGCGGCGTGCGCGGACCGCCGACAGTCCTGCCCTGGCCGATGTTGAGCTGGACGCCCTGGGCCTGGGCCGGCTCGGACACGAGGAGAGGCAGGATCCACCACATGTCGCCCATCTAGCCCGTCCTGGGCGTTGACGCTTCGGTCCCGCGATCCTAGAGACGGCGCATGATCTGGTGGACCCTCGTCGCGGCGCACGCCGCCGACCGCAGAACTCCTGTCGTCCAAGCCGTCGAGACGGCCGCTCCCGCCGTCGTCGCCATCGAGACCGAGGTCACGGTGGCCAACCCCTTCCCGCTCTGGGGGCCCGCCCACTTCGAGACCACAGCCCAGGGCTCGGGGGTCGTCATCGACGCTACGGGCATCGTGCTGACCAACGCCCACGTCGTTCAGGGCGCCAACGAGATCACGGTCCACCTCTCCGACGGCACCCAGTACAAGGCCCAGGTCGTGGGCCTCGAGGCTGACCTCGATCTCGCGGTGCTGCGACTCGAGGACGCCCAGGGCCTGCCGACGATCTCCCTGGGCGGCAGCGACGAGGTGATGCTCGGCGAGACGGTCATCGCGATCGGCAACCCCTACGGCCTGGGCCAGACCGTCTCCACCGGCGTGGTGTCAAGCGTCAGCCGTGGTGTCGAGATCCAGCAGGGCATCGTCCAGGACTACGTGCAGACCGACGCCGCGATCAACCCAGGCAACTCGGGCGGCGCCCTGGTCAACCTCGACGGCGAGCTCATCGGCATCAACACCGCGATCTACGCCCAGGGACAGGGCATCGGCTTCGCCATCCCCGTCGACCGCGCCGAGAAGGTGGCCTCCGACCTGGTCCTCTACGGCAAGGTCAAGGTGCCGTGGCTGGGCGTCGACCTGGGCGACATCTCCAACAAGCGCCTTGCTGGAACCCCCCTCGAGGAGGGCGCGGTGGTCATCAAGCGCGTGCACGAGGACGGGCCCGCGGCCAGCTCCGGCCTGCAGGATGGCGACCTGCTCTACAAGGCCGACGGCCGCCCGATCCACAGCCGGGCCGACCTGAACGCCTACCTGGCGCAGAAGGCCCCGGGGGAGAAGGTCCAGGTCTCACTCTACCGGGGCACCAAGCCGATGAAGCTGGGCCTGAAGACCAGCGAGTTCCCCGACAACCTCGTCGACCGGGTCATGACCGACGTGCTCGGCATCCAGGTCAGCTCGCTGAAGGGTGCCCTGGTGGTCGGCGACGTCACCAACACAGGCACCTGGGCCGGCGCTGGGCTGCGCAGCGGAGACGTGATCCTCGCTGTCAACGGATCCGCCGTCCACAAGCCCGAAGACCTGCGCTCCGCCCTGTCCGAGGCCAAGTCCGGCCACCGCAGCTCGGCTACCTTCACCGTCGCCCGCGGCAACCACCGCGGCTCTGTCACGCTTCGCATCTAACGAGGAATCCCACATGTCCGACGCCGCCGCCCCCCGTCCGCCCGAGCGCAACGAGCTCCGGGTGAGCTTCTCCAGCTTCCTGGTCTCCCTCGGTCGCGCTGCCCTGGCGCAGCTGGGCTACATCGAGGACGGCCAGACCGAGCCCGACATCGAGGGCGCGCGCCAGACCCTCGCGCTCATCGACGTCCTCCAGGACAAGACCCAGGGAAACCTGGACGACGAGGAGCTCAAGCTGCTCGAGAGCATCCAGGTGGAGCTCCGACTCAAGATGGACGAAGCCAAGGCCGCGAAGGGCTGAAAAACCCAGGTAAACGCTGCCTTGACGGGCCCCGGGCCGGGCGGGTAGGTTCCCCCGTCTCGAACAATACCGCTCTGTTTTCTGGAGGAGCCCACCCATGATCATTGCCCTGCTCGCCGTCCTCGGCTGTACGAAGGACGAGCCCGCCGACTCGAACACCGACTGTGGCGTCGCGGTCAACCCCGTCTACCCCACGGCTGGCGGGACCTTCTACTACCGCGGCGTGATCGAGGTCGATCTCACCAAGGCCGACGACAGCGCCACCATCAGCATGGACGGCGTCGAGGGGACCAACTCGACGAGCGAGGACGGCAAGACGCTCTACTTCGAGCCCAGCGCTTCGCTGACCCCCAGCACCGCCTACTCGTACACCATCTCCACGTGCACCGGCGAGTCGACCGTCGACTTCAGCACGAACGAGCTGGGCACCCCGATGGACGACCCCGAGGCCATCACCGGCAACGTCTACAACCTGGACCTGCAGTCCCCCGACGTGCGCATCGTCATCCCCGCGGGCGTGGGCGACGTGCTCAAGAGCTACCTCGAGGTCTCCATCCTGATGGAGGTCGTGGACTCCTCGGGCGGCGAGCTCGAGTTCCTCGGCGCGGTCGCCGGCGACGACGGCGGCCAGGACGTCTGCACCGAGACCCTGAACTTCCCGGAGAAGGCCGACTTCTCCGAGGCGCCCTACTTCATCATCGGGCCGGCGACGACCATCATCGCGGTGGCCGGCTACGAGGTCACGATCGATGACCTCGAGATCAGCGGCACCTTCTCCGCCGACGGGACCTGGTTCGGTGGTGGTGTGCTGGCCGGCTCGGTCGACACCCGCCCCCTGGCCGGCCTCATCGGCGACGACGCCGGCGAGGACGAGGTCTGCAACCTG
>CALGIB010000008.1 GCA_937915955.1 uncultured Pseudomonadota bacterium | reverse complement strand
ACGCTCAGCAGCCACGCCTCGATGATGACAGGGCTGGACCCGCACGGGCACGCCATCGCCCGCAACGGGTTCCCGCTCGCCGACGAGATCGACACCCTGGCCGAGAGGCTGACCGGGGCCGGCTGGGACACCCGCGCGGTCGTCGCGGCCAGCGCGGTGGACACGAGCACGAACCTGCAGCAGGGCTTCGCGGCCTACGACGACGACCTCGGCGTCGACAAGGGCAAGCGCTACGAGGCGCGCGGCGACGACGTGACCTCCCGCGCGCTGGCCAGCGTGGATCAGCGACAGGTCGACAAGCCCCTGTTCCTGTGGGTGCACTACTACGACGCCCACACGCCCTACGAGGCGCCGAGAGCCTGGCGGGCCCGGTTCGTGGCCGAGGGGCGGCGAGGTCGCTTCGGCAGTCCGGCCCACGCGGCGGATCGTGCGGCCGAGTCGTTCCGAAGCGGCCGGCTGAGCGAGGAGGACCAGGCCGCATTCCGCGGGCTCTACCAGGCCGAGGTCGCCTACGCCGACGACCAGGTCGGGCAGCTCCTGGTAGGACTCTCGGACCGCGGCATCGAGCCGACGGTGGTGGTCACAGCCGACCACGGCGAGATGTTCTTCGAGGACCGCACGGCCCCCGTCGGACACGGCTCGGAGATCGATCTGGCCGTCACGCACGTGCCGCTGATCGTGAGCGGCTCGGGCATCGCGCCCGGCGTGGTGGAGACCCCGGTGCAGCTCAGCGACATCGGCCCGACGCTGCTCGGTCTGGCGGGACTGCCGACGACGCTCGGGACCGGCCGGGACCTGGGTCCAGCGTTGCAGGGGCTGGCGATCGAGGCGCTGCCGATCTTCCTGGAGGCCACCAAGCCCGCCGCCTTCGAGCGGCCCCCCGCCTGGAACAACGCGTACATGGAGCGAGGCGTGGCCGACGAAGGCCACCTGTTGATCGTCGAGCCCCGACGGAGCCGCGAGGCGCTCTTCCTGCTCGAGGAGGGCCAGCCGGAGGCTCAGGACGAGCAGGTCGAGGCGAGGCTGCGCGAGCAGCTGGAGAGCTGGGACGGGCGCGCTCCGCTCTGGCGGCCCGAGAGCATGACCGACGAGGTCCGCGCGGCGCTCGAGGCGCTGGGCTACCTCGACGACGAGTGACGCGGAGCTGACGACCCTGGCCGAGGCGGCGTGGTCGGATCGAGCATGCAGGTCGCCCGACAGGTCGTGGAGCTAGCGTTCCTGGACTCGAGCGACAGCGCCGCTCTGGGGCACCTGGCGGTGATCGCCCTGATCGCCACGGCCGGCCTGGTGCTCAGCGGGCTCAGTCGCGGGCGAGCCTGCGTGTCCTGATGAACGACGCGGCTTACGCATGGCGCTGCGTCTGTGACCTGCAGCTCGACCCCGGACACCTCGTACGATGGGTCCCGTTGCGGGACGACGCGGCCCTGGTCGAGCTCGACGACGGCCGCCTGGAGCTGCGGGTCTGGGACGCGCAGGGGCGAGGCCGGGTCTGGTACGCCTGGGCTCAGCTGCCCCGGTAGGTCGAGTACCCGAAGGGGCTCAGCAGCAGCGGCACGTGGTAGTGGCTGTCCACGTCCCGCAGGTCGAAGACCACCTGGGCGTAGGGGTAGAAGCCCTCGATGCCCAGGGCCTCGAAGTACTCGCCCGTCTCGAAGGTCATCCGGTAGCGACCGGCCACCGGCGGGTCGTCGAGCAGCCCCGGCAGGCGACCGTCGACGTTCGTCACGCCCTCGCCCAGGGTCGTCCAGCTGCCGTCCCAGAAGTCCAGGCGGATGGGCACGCCGGCGGCCGGGCAGCCTCGGGCCGTGTCCAGGATGTGGGTGGTGATGGCGCTCATGCGGGGACCTCCAGCTTGTCCAGCCGCAGCCGGGTGATCTCGAGCTGCTCTCCCGCGGCGACCCGCAGCTCGAAGGCGGGCTCGTTGTGCTTCAGGCGCTCCTGCAGGCGCGCCAGCATCTCGTCGGCGCTCAGCCCGCTCGCGCACACGATGAAGATGTGTCCGAAGCGCTCCTCATAGGCCAGGTTGGCCTCGGCCAGGGCCTTCAGGGTGGCCTCGTCGGCCAGGGCCGCCCCGGCCTGCTCGCCCTCGGCCCAGCTGGCGGTGCTGCCGTACCTCTCCCTGAGCGCGTCGAGGTCGGCGCCGATGCGCGGGTGGTGGCTGAACGCCTCGAGCCAGTCCCCGTCGCCCAGGTGCCACCAGATCCGCGCGCTCTCGCCGTGCAGCTGGGCGGGGCCTGCGAAGGGCCGCGCCTCGAGCATGCCCTGCACCCAGCGGTCCGAGCCGCAGCAGCGGCCCAGGGCCTCGGTGAACTCCGGCTCGGAGGCCTGGTTCAGCCAGGCGATCCTGGGCTCGATCCGAGCCTGACCGGCCCGCCCGAAGGCCCGCATGCGCGAGACGCCGCCGTCGGTCAGGATGGTGAGCTTGAGGTGGGTCCAGGGGCCCTCGACCCGTACGGGCAGGCTGTGCGCCTGGTGGGCCTTCAGCCGGGTCGGCGGCACGATCTCGATCCAGTCCTGGGAGAGCGTCAGGGCGTGGGGGTCGGCGCCCGGCCAGTAGATGGCCTCGACCTTGGCGGACTCGGGGAAGTTGCCCTTGAAGTGCATCGTGTCGAGGACCAGCTCGTCCAGCACGCCGACCTGTCCGAGCTGCACGATGACCCAGTCCTGCTTGGGCAGCGGGCTGCGCTTGGTCTCCCAACCCTGCCCCATCGTGGCCGGGGGCTCGGGCAGCAGGAGGTTGTCCATGCGGCTGAAGAACATGTCCGAGGTCGCCAGGGCGCGGCCGCCGCGCAGGACGCTGGCCAGGTCGACGCGCTCCAGCGGCATCAGCTCGGCGGGGCGAGGTCGACCGTGCACCCGCAGTCGGGCGACGCCGCCCGCCGGGTAGATCGACAGGCGCACGTGGCTGGCCAGGACCGGCGTGACCGCGAAGACGTTGTGTCCCCCCCGGTCCAGCGCGCGCTGGTCGAGGATGCAGGTCCAGTCGGCCTGGTCGCGCAGCCACTCGCCGCTGGCGTCCGCGTCCGTCAGGCAGGCGTCGATGCGGGCCCAGGGCGCGTGGTTGCCCAGGAAGTGGCGGGTGTCGATGTCCACGCCGACCAGCTCTCCGGGCACGCCCAGCTTCACGATGCACCAGTCGTGGCCTGGCGCGCGGCGACGACGAGGCTCCCAGCCGTCCATCCACTTGCCGAGGTCGGTGTACTTGTCCTCGAGGAACACCGGCTCGGCGGGGTTCAGCAGGTTCTCCTTGCCGGCGAAGAACTCGTCGCTGGCGAGCAGGGCTTGGCCGCCGAGGGCCGAGGAGGCCAGGTCGGGGCTTCCCGCGAAGACGGTCGTGGGGGTCATGGGCACCAGATCTCTCCGCGAGGGGGGCCGCTCAGTCGGCCCTCGTGCACGACGCGCTGACCTCGCAGCCAGACCTCGTGTACGCGACCATGTAGCAGGCGACCCTCGTAGGGCGTGATGGGGTTTCGGTGGGCGAGCTCGGCGGCTCGGACGGTGAAGGGCTCGTCGGGGTCCCAGGCGACCAGGTCGGCGCGGGTTCCGGGCGCGAGCGGGCCGCGGTCCCAGCCGAGCAGGGCGGCGGGGCCGGCGGTCATCCAGCGGGAGATCGTGGCCAGGTCGTGCCCGCGGGCTCGTGCCTCGGTGGCCACGCTGGCCAGGCCCAGCTGGAGGCTGGCGATGCCGCCCCAGGCGCGGAGGAAGTCGCCCTCCTCGGGCAGCTTGAGTCCGGGCACGCAGGGGCTGTGGTCGGTGACTACGAAGTCGATCACGCCCTCGGCCAGCGCCCTCCACAGGGCCTCTCGGTTGGCCTCGGGGCGGATCGGCGGCGCGCACTTGAAGGCTGTGGCGCCGTCAGGGATGTCTTCGGCGAGCAGGCAGAGGTAGTGCGGGCAGGTCTCGGCGGTGACGCGCACGCCCCGGGCCTTGGCGGCTCGCAGCTGCGCGATCGAGCCCATGCTGGAGAGGTGTACGACGTGGACCGGGCAGCCGGTCTGCTCGGAGAGCTCGATGAGGAGGGCGACGGCGGCGTCCTCCCACTCGGGCGGGCGGCTGTGCAGGTAGGTCGTGTACGCTCGAGGGTCGTCGGTGCTCGAGGCGGCCTCGCGGAGGGGCAGCTCGAGCTCGGCGTTCAAGACCTCGAGCAGGGTGGCGAAGAGAAACAGGGCGACGCAGGACCACGCCACCAGGGCGGCGAAGGCCAGGCCCCGCTGTTTCTCCACGTGGACGCGGCTCTGACGGCGATCGGGCGCCGCGGCGGCCGCCTCGCTTTGGGCGTCAGATTGGGGCCGCTCGGGTCTTTCTGCGCCCGCGGTCTGCAGCGCGATGGCCGCCGAGCGCCGAGCGGCCTCTGGGTTCACATCTGGCACCCGCAAACCCGTGCCGCCGTCGCGGGTCAGGGGCGGCAGGGATCGCACCGCCGAGGGGCGACCGCTGCGACGACTTTTAACGCCGGTGTGGGCCTGCACCACATGCAGGGCGCTGCTGGATGGGCGCAGGTGGGGGCCGTGACCGGTATCCCACTCCTCCGGGACGCCCGTACTGCGCTTGAGCCGCTCGCTGACCGCCTTGTGGCCGGAGGGGTTGACGCCGCTGACACCACAAAAGACCCCCGAGATGGGCCGCTGCGGCGTGCTGATGACCGCCGAAGGTCGCTCGCCAGCCACCAGGGGCAGGGGCCCGGTGACGCGCAGCTCGTCGTCATCGAAGAGGTTCTGCTCCCGCTCTTGGGGCCTGGGCTGGGGAAGGTCCAGCAGCCGCTGCAGCACCTCGGTCTTGAAGCGCGAGGTGTGCGCGCTCTTGATGCTCTCCATAGCGGCGAGCATGGCCTCGGCGCTCTGGAATCGACCCTCGGCGTCCACCGCCAGGGCTTTTTGCAGCCACACCTTCAGCTCGGCGTGCAAGGTCTCGAAGTTGCCTCCAAAATCTACCTCGCCGCGGATCGCCCTGCCCTGCAGGACCTCGGTCCGCGCCGGCGCCAGCAGCGCACGACCGGTGAACGCCTCGTAGGCCACCGCTCCCAGGCTGTACAGGTCGGCTCGGGCGGTGACCCGCTTGCCGGCAGCCTGCTCGGGCGCCATGTAGTGCATCTTGCCCTTGACCGTGCCGGTGATGGTGCGATCGGAGCGATGCTGGCCACGGGCGATGCCGAAGTCGGTCAACTTCACCATGCCGGTCCCGGAGATCAGGATGTTGTGGGGGCTGATGTCGCGGTGGACGATGTTCAGACGTCGGCCATTTTCGCCCTTGAAGCCATGCACATAGGTCAGAGCCCGCAAGGACTGACGCAGCACCTCAAAGATGGCCGCCTTTGGCACCACCCGCCTGGCGGCGCGGTAGGCGCGCAGCACGTCGGCGAAGCTGTGCCCCTCGACCCGCTCCATGGCGATGAAGTAGCGGCCATCGTCGATGCCCACCTCATGCACACGGACCACGTTGGCGTGGTCAAAGCGCGCCGCGATGCGCCCCTCGTCGCGGAACATGCGCACGAAGTCACCGTCCTCGGCGAGGTGCTGGTGCAGGACCTTAACCGCCAGGGAGCCGGTGCCGGGCGGCTCACCCTCCGAAACGGTCGCCCCGTAGACGCTGGCCATGCCGCCCGACGCGATCTTGTCGTCGAGCACGTAGCGTCCGAGGTAGTTGTCTGGCCTGACCTGAGCGACCATCGCGACGTCTCTCCAGGCCCAAGTGGGGGCCCCAAAGGTGCGCCCTTCAGGCTACCTCGACGCGTCGAATGGGGAAGTTTTAACCCAGCGCGGCGCCTGGCGGACCATGGCTTCGACGTCGTCGATGGCCTTGACGCAGTCGCCGGTCAGGACCTCTGGCGCGCCGTCGGTGATGAGCACGTCGTCCTCAATGCGCACGCCGATGCCGCGCAGGGCCTCGGGGGCGTCCTCGGCGTCGGGGGCGATGTAGATGCCCGGCTCGATGGTGGTGACCATGCCCTCCAGCAGCGGTCGCGGCTCCCCGTCCAGGTTGTAGCGGCCCACGTCGTGCACATCCATGCCCAACCAGTGGCCGGTGCGGTGCATGTAGTAGGGTTTGTAGGCCTCGCTGGCGATGAGCTCATCCACATCGCCCTTAAGCAGCCCCAGATCCACCATACCCTCGGTCAGGACCCGCACCGAGATGTTGTGGGTGTCCATGTAGGGGCGGCCAGCGGTGCAAGCGGCGATGGACTGCAGCTCGGCCTCGAGCACCACCTCATAGACCGCGCGCTGCTCGGGGGTGAAGCGCCCGCTGGCGGGGAAGGTGCGGGTCACGTCGGCGGTCATGTAGTCCACCTCGGCGCCGGCGTCGATGAGCAGCAGGTCGTTGTCGCCGATGGTGCCGCGGTTGAGCGTGTAGTGCAGGATGGTGCCGTTTTCCCCCGTGGCGACGATGGAGCCATAGCCCACCCGCGCCGATCCGGAGGCGCGGAAGACGTACTCCACGGCGGCGTGCACGTGGTACTCGTCCCGCCCGGGCGCGGCCACCCGCATGGCCTCATGGTGGCCCTCGCTGGTGATGGCGCCGGCGCGGCGCAGGGAGACCAGCTCGCTGGGCATCTTGATGATGCGGGTCTCGTGGAGCAGGGCGCGGGCGTCAAAGATGACGTCCGGCCCCCGGAAGGTCGCCCGCGGCTTGGTCCACTGGTGGCGAGCGGCCTTGAGCACGGTGGCCTCGATGGGGTCGCCGATGCCGACGGTATAGCCGAGGCGATCGACCCCTTGCAGCAGCCGACCCAGCTCCTCCTCCAATTTGCTGATCTCAAACGCCGCGTCGGCGCCAAATCGTTCCACGGCGCCCGCGGTGCCAGCCCGGCGACCGGTCCAGGTCTCTGCCTTGGGGTCGCGTGGTCGGACAAAAAGCACGCAGCGCTCCTCATGGAAGCCCGGCCGAAGCAGCAACACCGAGTCCGGCTCGTCGAAGCCCGTCAGGTAATAGAAGTCGCTGTCCTGGCGGAAGGCGTACTCCACGTCAGCGTTGCGCACCTTCATGCCGGCGCTGGAGATGACGATGGCCGCGTCGGTGCCGACTTGATCCATAAAGCGCTGGCGACGGGCGGCGTAGATGTCGGTCATGGTGGTCTCCGATCGGGTGGCGGGCGGCAGTTTCATATGCGGC
>CALGIB010000007.1 GCA_937915955.1 uncultured Pseudomonadota bacterium | reverse complement strand
CCTGGCTCCTTGGTGGTGTCCGGGTTGTAGTACTCGTCGCGGTAGATGAACACGATGATGTCGGCGTCCTGCTCGATGGCGCCGGATTCGCGCAGGTCGCTGATCATCGGTCGCTTGTCGGCGCGACTCTCGACGGCCCGGTTCAGCTGGGACAGCGCGATGACCGGAAGCTGGAGCTCCTTGGCCAGCCCCTTCATGCCGCGGCTGATCTGGGAGATGACCTGCTCACGCGATTCGTTCTTGCCCCCCATGCCTGTGCCGCTCATGAGCTGCAGGTAGTCCACGACGATGAGGCCGAGGTTCGGGCTGAGGGCGTGCAGGCGGCGAGCCTTGGACCGGAGCTGGGTGATGCTGAGCCCGGGGGTGTCGTCGATCCACACCGGCTGTGGAAAGAGCTGCTCGTGGGCGAGCTCCAGGCGCGCCCAGTCGCCGTCGTGGTCGTGCGACAGCATGCCCGTACGGAGCCGTCCTGCGTCCACCCGGGCCTGGTTTCCGAGCATGCGCATCGCCAGCTGCCCGGCGCCCATCTCGAGTGAGAAGATGCCGACCCCCACGCCGGAGTCGACGGCGGCGCGTTGGGCGATGTTCAGGGCCAGCGCCGTCTTCCCCATCGCCGGCCGGGCCGCGAGGATGATGAGATCGCTGGACTGCAGGCCCGCGAGCTGGCGGTCCAGATCGACGAAGCCCGTGGGCACACCGGAGACCTCGCCGCGGTTCTCGCTGCGCTTCTCGAGCTTGACCCACTCGGCGTCGATCACCTGCCCGAGCTTCTGCCAGTCCTTCTTGGCGCGCTGCTGGGCGACCTCGTGGACCGACGCCTCCGCGAAGTCCAGCAGGTCGGGCAGCTCTTCGGTGCCCGACAACACCTTGCTGCTGATCTCGGTGGCGACCTCCATCAGCCGTCGCCGCACCGCCTTGTCCTTGACGATGCGCGCGTAGTACTCGAGGTTCTCAGTGGAGGGCACCTGCTCCGGCAGAGCGGTGGCGTAGGCCAGACCGCCGAAGTCCTCCGCGGCGTCCGTGGCCATGATGTGGTCGGCGAGTCCGAGCACGTCGAGCACGTCGCTCTGGGCGTGGCGCTCGAGCATGAGCTGGAAGATGCGCTGATGGGCCGCGCTGAAGAAGTCCGCGGGCGTCACGATCTCTGCGACGGTCGGCACCTGTCGATGGTCCAGCAGCAGACCGCCGAGCACGGCGCGCTCGGCTTCCAGGGACTGCGGGAACTGTCGCTCGCTCATCACTTCCTCACAGAGCAGACCGGCCCGACGCCGTGGAACGACGCCGGGCCGACTCTATCTTGCGGCGAGAGGGGCGCTGATGCGCTCCTATTCGCGGATGACGTAGACCTTGACCACGGCGTCGATGCCCATGCCCAGCTTGATCGGCACCGAGAAGACGCCGATGTTGCGGATGGGCTCGTCCAGCACGATGCTGCGACGGTCGAGCTCGAAGCCTTCGTCGGCCAGCGCCTGGGCGATGTCACGGTTGCTGACGGAGCCAAACAGCTTGTCTTCGTCACCGGCCGAGCGCTTGATGCTGACCGCCGTCTGCGACAGCTTCTCCGCCAGCTCACGCGCGCCCGACTCGAGGCGAGCCCGCTTGTGGGCCGTGACCCGCTGCTGGTGCTCGAGCTGACGAACGTTGCGGTCCACCGCCAGCACCGCGAGGCCCCGGGGGATCAGGAAGTTGCGGCCGTAACCGTCCGAGACGGAGACGAGGTCGCCGACGCTGCCCAGGTTGGCGACGTCGCTCTGGAGAATGAGCTTCACTCGTCACCCCCCTCGTCGTCGAAGTCGTCGTCGTCGTCATCGTCGTCGTCGTCGTCGTCGATCAGAGCGGCGGCGGCGGCGTCGGCCTCGGCGGCGGCGGCACGAGCCGCGGCCTTGGCGGCCTGGGCCTCCTGGTAGGCGGCCTCCTGGGCGGCCCGGATGGCAGCCTCCTCGGCGGCGCGCGCCCGCGCCTCGGCGCGCTTGGCGTTCAGCTCGACCGCCTCGGCGCGACGGCTCTCGACGTCGACGTCAAAGCCGAGCTTCACCGTCAGGAATCGGAGGAGGTTGTCCTCGATGCCCAGGTTGCGCTCGAGCTCCGCCACCAGCGTCGCGGGGCCGACGTAGTTCAGGTAGATGTAGTGGCCCTTGCTGTTCTTCTGGATGGGGTAGGCGAGCTTGCGCTTGCCCCAGTCGTCGAAGCTCAGGGTCTCACCCTCGTTCTTGGTGATGATGCCCTGAATCTTCTCGTTCAGCGCGCCCAGTGCGTCCTCGGGGAGCTCGGGCTTGACCACGTAGATGGTCTCGTACTCGGTGTAGATCATGAGTGGGTCCTAAAGGTGGATCAGGGCGAAGCCCTTGATGAGCGGAGCGATGACCAGGGCCACGACGCTCATCAGCTTGACCAGGATGTTGAGGGAGGGACCAGCGGTGTCCTTGAAGGGATCGCCGACCGTGTCGCCGACGACCGCGGCGGAGTGGGCGGGCGTGCCCTTCTCGAGGATCTCGCCGGTGGAGGTCTTGAACCCACCGCCCTCGAAGCTCTTCTTGGCGTTGTCCCAGGCTCCTCCAGCGTTCGACATGAACAGGGCCATGACGACGCCGGAGACGGTGACACCGGCCAGCAAGCCGCCCAGCGCCTCGGCGCCGAACAGCACGCCCACGATGACGGGGCTGGAGACGGCCATCAGGCCAGGCAGCACCATCTGCTTGAGCGCAGCGGCGGTCGAGATGTCCACGCAGCGACGCGTGTCTGGCTTGGCCGTGCCCTCGAGCAGACCGGGGATCTCCCGGAACTGCCGACGGACCTCGGTGATCATCTCCATGGCCGCCTCGCCCACGGCGCGCATGGCCATGGCCGAGAACAGGTAGGGCAGCATTCCACCGACGAACAGACCGGCCATCACGAGCGGGTTGCTCAGGTCGATGCTGGTGATGCCCGCCTGCTGCATGAAGGCGGCGAAGAGCGCCAGCGCCGTCATGGCGGCGGAGCCGATCGCGAAGCCCTTGCCGATGGCGGCGGTGGTGTTGCCCACCGCGTCCAGGGTGTCCGTGCGCTCGCGCACGATGGGGTCCTGGTGCGACATCTCGGCGATTCCGCCGGCGTTGTCGGCGATGGGGCCGTAGGCGTCGACCGCGAGCTGGATGCCCG
>CALGIB010000006.1 GCA_937915955.1 uncultured Pseudomonadota bacterium | reverse complement strand
CACGAGGTCATGCGTCGCTGGGCCGCCTTTGACCCCGTGAACCGGGTAGCCGAGGCGGGCGCGGCCCTTGGCGGCGTGTCGATCTGGCTGGACTGCGGTCGCCGGGACGAGTTCCGCCTGCAAGTGGGCGCGCGGATGCTGCATCGAGCCATGGAACAGGCTGAGATCGTTCATCATTACGAGGAACACGAGGGCGGGCACTTCAAGCTGAACAGCCGCTTCGAGCTCTCGTTGCCCTTCCTCGCAGCGGAGCTGAGCGGCTGATGGCGGAGAAGGTCTCCAACCCCCGCACGATGATGCGGACCGCGGCCACCCTGGCCATCCTGATGATCCTGGCGGGCGCCTACGTCATGCACAAGCGCCGCGCCCAGCACCGCACCGAGCTGGACTTGATGAAGCAGCTCGAGACCGAGTTCGAGGCCCCCGAGGCCGGTCTCGGGATCGGCGGGCTACCCGACGTGCCCGAGACCGTCGAGCTGTCCGCGCAGGTCATGCGCATCGGCCGCGAGCTTCAGGGGCGTCTGGCTCCCTGCCTCGAGCGCTGGCCCAACCACCCGGACGAGGCGCGCATCTACGTGCGCTCGGATCCGGCCGGTCGCCTGGTGGAGCTGCAGGTCCAGGACGCACCGGAGGTGGCCCAGCCCTGCTTGCTCAACGCGATGGAGAAGGGTCGCTATCCCCGCGAGATCGAAGGGATCGCGTACCTTCCACTGCGCTTTGATGGGGGCTTCGAGCCCCTGGCCCCTCCGATGCACGTCGAGCCGGCCGAGGAGCAACCCGAGGAGCCGCCCGTCGAGGCGCCCCAACAGTAGGGGCTCGTCCTCCTTGCCGAGGCAACCCCAGGACTCAGGAGCGCAGCGCGACCTGGGCACCCCGGGTGCCCGGGCCGATCGGGGGTCCAGGGGCCGCGGTTCAGACCGCGCGCGCAGTGACCCGGCGTACAGGCACGTTGCTGACCAGCGCCACGTCGCCGCCGCTGCGCTCGAGCTTGAAGTCGATGGAGTCCCGGTCGATCTCGACGTAGCGCCCGATGACCTCGATGACCTCGGCCTTCATGGCCTCCATCTGCGCGGGCGTCAGGTCGACCTGGTCGTGGACCAGGAGCAGCTTGAGGCGCGCCTTGGCGTCGTCCTTGCTGCCCTTGTTGCTGAACATGCGGGAGAAGAAGCTCATCAGACAGCCCCCTTCGCGGCGCTCACACCAAACCAGCGCTTCATGTTGGACCAGAAGCCCGAGGACTCCAGGGCGATGAAGGGCACGTCGGGCTCGCCGTTGATGCGGCGCGCGATGCGGCGGTAGGCCTCGCCGACGACGCTGTCCTCGTCGAAGGCGACGGGCTTGCCACGGTTGGCGCTGATGATGACGTCCTCGTGATCGGGGATGATCCCGACCAGGGGGATGGCCAGGATCTCGAGGATGTCGTCCTTGTCCAGCATGTCGCCGCGGTCCACCATGTGCTGGCGGAAGCGGTTGATGATCAGCTTGGGCTCGGGCAGCTCGGCGGCCTCGACCAGTCCGATGATGCGGTCCGCGTCGCGGATGGCGCTCACCTCGGGCGTGGTCACGATCAGGGCTCTGTCGGCGCCAGCGATGCTGTTGCGGAAGCCCTGCTCGATACCAGCGGGGCAGTCGACCAGCACGTAGTCGAACTCCTCCTTCATCTGGTTGATCAGGTCCTTCATCTGCTCGGGGCTGACCGCCGACTTGTCGCGGGTCTGGGCCGCGGGCAGCAGGTAGAGGGTGTCCACCTTCTTGTCGCGGATCAGCGCCTGCTTCAGCCGGCACTCGCCCTCGATGACGTGCACCAGGTCGTAGACGATGCGGTTCTCGAGACCCAGGATGACGTCGAGGTTGCGCAGACCGATGTCCGCGTCGACCACGGCTACCCTGTGCCCCTGAAGGGCCAGGGCCACGCCCAGGTTGGCTGAGGTGGTCGTCTTTCCGACGCCTCCCTTGCCGCTAGTGATGACGATGCACTCGCTCATGGCTGCTCCTGCTGTGCTCTGCTGCTACCGGGGCAAGCGGCCCATGTAGGGCTCGATGCGGATTTCGCCGCCCTCGACCCAGGCCAGCTCAGGGCCCGGGGCGTTGGCGGTCTTGGGATTGAAGGCGATCTTCCGGCCGATGCGAAGCTGCGCTGGGCGCAGGTCGAAGGCCAGGATGTGGGCGGCGTCGTCGCCCTCGCTGCCGGCGTGGACGGTGCCCTCGAGGCGGCCGAACACCAGCACGTTGCCGCCGGCGACCACCTCGGCGCCGGGGTTGACGTCGCCGTAGACCAGCACGTCGCCGCTGTAGCGGACGACCTGGCCGCTGCGCAGCCCCTTCTCGATGGTCAGGGTGCGGCTGCTGCCGTCGTCGACGCGCTCGGCCACCTCGAGGAGCTCGGATAGCACCGGCTCTTCCTGAACGATGTCAGGCTCTTCGAGCAGGATCTCGGGCTCGGCCTCGACCTCGATGTCGGGCAAGCGAGGGTAGACCCGCAGCTTGAGCTCGCGCTCGGCGTAGCGGACCAGCGACTCCTGCTGGCAGTAGAGGCCGGTCACGTGGATTCCGAACTCGTCCTTGAGCACGTGGGCCAGGCGACGCAGGTCGAAGAGATCGATGCTGCGCGCGCCGAACTCCAGGCGCGCGTCCTTGCCGCGGAAGCGGTCGGGGGTGGCGCTGAAGGTGTCACGGACCGCCTGGCGCAGGGCCTCGAAGGAGGCGCTCTCGTCCAGCGTCAGGTGGAGCAC
>CALGIB010000005.1 GCA_937915955.1 uncultured Pseudomonadota bacterium | reverse complement strand
GGGGTTTCTTGACGGTGGGGGGTTGACATGCGCACCCGGACTCGGCGACCACGGTGGCCTGGAAGACGATGCCCGCATCCGAGAGCGAACCGCCGCCGTAGCCGTAGATGTGCTCGAGCAGGCTGTCGATGTTGGCGTCGTAGCTGCTGGCCCAGGGCTGGGAGGTCAGCAGCGCCGAAGGCACCTGCCCCGACCAGCCGTCCGGCGGAGCGCAGGGACCCAGGTCGGTGTCCGAGTCGGTGTCCGAGTCCGAATCGGCGTCCGAGTCCGAGTCGGCGTCCGAGTCCGAGTCCGAGTCCGAGTCCGAGTCCCCGCCCGAGTCCGCGTCCGGCACGCAGACCTCGCCTTCGAGGTGGGTGCCATCGCCGCACTCGATGCTCGAACAGCCGCACAGCAGCAGCGCATTCGCCAGGACGAGGACCGGGAGTCGTCGCATGTCTCCTCTCGGCCGGACTCTACTCCCCGAGGGGTGAGTCCAGCCAGCCCGACCGCGCCTCGGGGAAGCTGTCGAACTCGGGCACGTAGGGCTTGATGTCCAGCACCGGCGTGCCGTCCAGCAGGTCCAGCCCTTGCACCTCGATGCGACGCCCCTGCACCCCCAGCACCCGCACGCAGCTCAGCGCCAGGGGGTTGGGCCGATGGGGCGCGCGCGTGGCGAAGAGCCCCCGCTTCGGGCCGCCGCGAGGTGGACGCACCAGGGGCCGGTGACCCGGGCCGTTCAGGTGCAGCCAGCAGACCAGCCAGATGTACTCGAAGCCCGCCAGGTCCCGCAGCACCTCGACCGCCACGTGGTCCAACAGCTCCACCTGCCCCCTGCCCTCGCCCCGCTCCTTGGGGCCCGAGGAGCCGGGCTGACGCGGGGTGCCGTGGCGCTGCAGGAAGGGCGAGCGCACCACCGCCACGGGCCGCAGGGAGACCTGATCGGGGAAGGGCGCGGCGTCCGCGTACTCGCGGCGGTCGTCGTCGAGGTCGAGGGGCTTCATGGGTGAGACCTATCGACAGCGGGAGGACCCGTCCCGTTCCGCTCTACACTGGCCGCGTGCTGCTCCTCCTCCTCGCCTGCCAGGATCCGCCGGGACACCCTCCCGAGGCCGACGACTCGAGGGCGCCCAGCGAGTCGGACAGCCGCGGACCCCAGGACAGCCCCGGACCCCTCGGGGCGCTGATCCTCAACGAGGCCCAGTCCAGCAACGGCAGCACGCTGGAGCTCGAGGACGGCAGCAGCCCCGACTGGATCGAGCTGTACAACCCCGGCGCGGAGGCCGTGGACCTGTCGGGTTGGGGGGTGTCCCAGGGCGGCGACCCCGCCGATCTGCCCGCCGAGACGCTGCCGCCCGGTGGCCTCCTGGTGGTCTACGCCTCGGGCCTGGACGAGACCGGACACCTGCCCTTCAAGCTCTCGTCCGAGGGCGAGACCCTGACGCTGGTCGATCCGTGGCGGCGCGAGATCGACGCGCTCGAGCTGCCGCCGCTGCGCCGGGACACCTCGTACGGACCCGGCCAGCTCGAGACCGCCTGGACCTTGATCGCCGCCGACGCCAGCGGCCTGCTCTCGCTGGTCGAGGAGCCCGGCTGGACCGAGCCCGATCACGACGACAGCGCCTGGGACGAGGTCACCCTGGCCATCGGCTTCGACGGCGTCGACCCTGACGAGGAGCCCACCAACGTCGCGCTCGGCATGCCCTGCGAGCAGTCCACGGACGGCTGGGGCTACACCGGCCCCGCGGCGGTGGACGCCACTCTGTCCACGTTCACGCACACGGACACCTCGGACTTCGACCCCTGGTGGCAGGTCGATCTGGGCGCCGACTACGGCATCTCCGAGCTGCGCCTGTTCAACCGCGTCGGCTGCTGCCCCGAGCGGCTCTACAACCTGACCGTCAGCCTGCTCGACGAGGAGGACCAGGCCGTCTGGACCAGCGAGGTGCTCAACCCCGTCACCGACACCCCAGTGGACCCCGGCGAGCTGCTGACCGTCTACCCAGGCGAGGTCGGCCGCAAGGTCCGCGTCAGCAAGGAGGCCATCGGCGGCACCTACGAGAGCGAGTGGCTGAGCCTGGCCGAGGTCGAGGTCCTGGCCGTGACGGCCTCGCCCTACCGCGACCTGCTCGGCACGGACCTCTCGGAGTCCATGAAGGGCCGCAGCGACACGGCCTTCCTGCGCTTGCCCTTCTCCTCGACCGAGACCCCCCAGCGCCTCGTCCTGCGCCTCTTCGTCGATGATCGCGTCAGCGCCTGGCTCAACGGAGAGCTCCTGGTCCTGGACCTCGAGGGACAGGGGCCTCAGGCCGTCGAGCTGTCCCTCGACCCCGCACTCCTGGTCCAGGGGGACAACCTGCTCGCGCTGCAAGCGAGCACCGACGACGACGAGGACTTCCTGCTGGGGGCCGAGCTGCTCGCCTCCTCGCTCGAGCAGACCGAGCTGGCGCACTTCGCCCCGCCCACGCCGGGCCAACCCAACGGCCTGGGCTTCCAGGGCTACGTCGAGGACCCGGTCGTCGACATCGAGCGCGGCTTCTTCGAGGACGCGTTCACCGTCGAGCTGTCCTGCCCGACCGCAGACGCGACCCTGGTCTACACCACCGACGGCAGCGCCCCCAGCCCGGACAACGGCGCCCAGGTCCAGGTCGACGGGATGCCAAGCATACGCTTGGAAATGCAGACCACCTCGCTGCTGCGCGCCGCGGCGTTCAAGGACGAGCTCGAGCCCAGCCGCACCATCACCCACAGCTACCTGTTCCTCGAGGACGTGCTCGACCAGCCCTCGGCCCCCGACGGCTTCCCCACGACCTGGGACGGCATGAGCCAGTCCGCCATCGCCGCCGACTACGAGATGGACCCCGAGGTGGTGGACGCCAGCCGCGCGGAGCTGCTGGCCGGGCTCCGCGACATCCGCACCATCAGCCTCGTGATGGACCCCGAGGACCTCTTCGGCGAGGAGGCGGGCCTGTACATCCACAGCACGCAGCGCGGCGAGGACTGGGAGCGGGTCGGCAGCGTCGAGGTGATCGAGACCGACGGCAGCACCGGCATCCAGGTCGAGGCCGGCGTGCGGATCCACGGCTACGGCTGGCGGCCCCACAGCAACACCCGCAAGCACAGCCTGCGCCTGGAGTTTCGGGACCGGTACGGCCCCAGCAGCCTGGAGTACGCGCTGTTCCCGGACAGCCCCGCCGAGCACTTCGACAGCGTCGTGCTGCGCGCCCAGGGCAGCCGCGGCTGGCAGGACTTCCGGGACCCCGAGCAGGCCCAGTACCTGCGGGACGCCTTCGCGCGGGACACCGCCCGGGACATGGGCAAGGTGGACGGCCACGCGACCTACGTGCACCTTTACCTGAACGGGCTGTACTGGGGCCTCTACAACCCCGTCGAGCGGCCCGACGCCGACTTCGGCGCGACCTACTTCGGGGGCGACGCCGACGACTACGACGCCATCAACCGACGCACGACGACCAACGAGGCCATCGACGGCACCCTGGAGGCCTACAACGCGCTGCTGGCCCTGGCCGACCAGGACCTGAGCGGCGGCTACGAGGCCATCGAGGCGGTGCTCGATGTCACGGATCTCATCGACTACATGCTGATCCACCAGTACACGACCAACCGCGACGGCCCCGAGCAGTTCTCGTCGAACAACATGCGCGGCGTGCGCGACCGCGAGGGCGGGCTCTGGCGCTGGTTCGTCTGGGACATGGAGTACAGCCTCTGGGAGGCCACGGACAACTACAACATCGAGGTCGACGTGGCCGGCAGCATCAGCCACGTCTACACGCGCCTGCGGACCAACCCCGAGTTCCTTCAGCGCTACAGCGAGCGCGCCCACGAGCACCTGACCGGTGACGGCGCGCTCACCGGTCAGGCCAGCCTGGCCCGCTACGAGGCCCGAGCCACCGAGATCGAGCGCGCCATCCTGGGCGAGTCGGCGCGCTGGGGAGACGCCGACCGCGAGCCCCCCTACACACGAGACGTCGAGTGGGCCGAGGAGCGCCGGCGGCTGACCGAGGAGTACTTCCCGACTCGTACGGACGAACTGATCGGCCAACTCCGTGACGCAGGACTCTGGACGGACTGAGCCGGTCTTTTACGAGACAGGCGATCGTCAGCTTGAAGGCGCTGAATCATCGATCGATGTCAAGCCATCGTCAGGAGTCACTGAATCACGGACCCGGATCATGTACAAATGGGCGCCACCCCCTGAGGAGATCATTCTTTTATGCGCCGCAGCTCCCTGCCCCTCATCGCCCTCGCCCTGTTCGTCATCGGATGCGACTCCGACGGAGACGGCGTCTCCAACGGCGACGACTGCATGCCCGACAACGCCGACATCAGCCCTGACGCCGAGGAGGTCTGCGACGGCATCGACAACAACTGCGACGGCGTCGTCGACGAGGGCGTGACCATCACCTTCTACGGGGACGCAGACGGCGACGGCTTCGCGGGCGACACCCTGGTCGTCGACGCCTGCGAGGCGCCCGCCGGCTTCTTCGAGACCGCCGACGACTGCGATGATCTCAGCGCCGACGCCTTCCCGGGCGGGGTCGAGATCTGTGACGACCTGGACAACGACTGCGACGGCGCCATCGACGACCAGGACGACGACGTCGACACCTCCAGCGCGGGCACCTACTGGGCCGACGGGGACGGAGACGGCTACGGCGACGCCGCGGCTGAGCTGCAGTCCTGCGGCACCCCCGCCGGCTACGTCGACAACGCGGACGACTGCGACGACGCCGACGCCGACGTCAGCCCGGACACGGTCTGGTACGCCGACGCCGACGCCGACGGCTACGGCGCGGCCTCGTTCACCACGACCAGCTGCGAGCAGCCCTCGGGCTACACCGCGGAC
>CALGIB010000004.1 GCA_937915955.1 uncultured Pseudomonadota bacterium | reverse complement strand
CCAGCTCGATGACGATGGGCAGGAGGATGCCCATCGTCGACCACGACGAGCCCGGAGACGCCTGGGTCGCCCAGGCGGTCCAGGCCGAGTTCCTCAGCGACGAGGCCCGCTACGCGGCCAGCCTGGAGCAGCTGCGGGAGCTCTGGCTGGGGCGCCTGAGCGGCCTGGGCCCGGGGCCCGAGCGGCGCCAGGGACGCCGCCTGGTCCGCCGCCTGGACGACAGCCGACGGCGGCTGGTCTTCGAGCTCCTGGCCCAGGCCCGCCGCCTGCGCCGAGGCGGCGAGGACCCCGACTGGCCCGGACTGCAGCTGTCCGAGGACCGGGCCCTGGCCACCGCCGAGGAGCTGCTCGGCCCTCGCCAGGGATGGCTTGGGGCCTTCCGGCGCTACACCGAGCAGGTAGAGCCTCGCCTCGTCGTCATCCCCACCTGGCAGTGCGAGCTGCGCTGCCGCTACTGCTACATCCCCAAGCAGGACGGGCGGGTGATGTCGCCCGAGACCCTGGACCGCAGCCTCGACCTGCTGCTGTCCAGCGAGCGGCCCTCGCTCATCTTGCAGATGTTCGGGGGCGAGGCCCTGCTGGAGTGGGGCCTGGTCCAGCAGGCCCTGCAGCAGGGGCACGAGCGGGCCCAGGCCGCGGGCAAGGACCTGCGCTTCATCCTGAGCAGCAACGGCTACAGCCTGGACGAAGACAAGCTGGACTGGCTGAAGGCCTTCCCCGTCCGGCTCGAGCTGTCCCTGGACGGGGATCCCAAGACCCAGAACAGCTTCCGCCGGGCCTGGAAGAAGTCCGGCGACTCCTACGAGATGGGCATCGCCCCCAGGGCCGCGGCGATCCTGGCCTCGGGGCTGGACCACGAGGTCATCATGGTGGTGCACCCGGCCAACGTGGACCGGATGCAGGACAACTTCTTCCACATCGCCTCCCTTGGCTTCCAGCGCATCCAGATCAACTTCGCCCTGGGCTCCAAGTGGTCGTCATCGCAACAGAAGAGCTTTGGCGATGGCCTGTTCCGGATCGGCGAGCGGCTGCGGCTGCTCTGGGCCGAGGGCCAAGGGCTGATGATGGTGAACCTCGAGGGCCGGCCGATGCCGATCCGCCTCAACGGCGAGCTGACCGTTGACTGGGATGGGACGCTGTATGGCGGAAATGCGTTCCTCCACGAGACCGAGCACAAGGACAAGTTTCGCATCGGTGAGCTCAACGATCTTGGTCACTTCGATCGCTACTGGCTGGACGCGCCCAGCAACGAGGTGCTGCTCGAGTACAGCTACGAGACCGAGGTCACCCGAAACAACCTGGCCGTAGGACGCATCCTGACGAGCTTCATGGCATGGATGCAACAAGGCCCCCTCGGACCGAGGGGATAGTCCCGTTTCTGGAGGCCCCATGTCCGAGTCCATCCTGAACGCATTCCGCCTGGGCGAGCTGCACTGGCCGACCCTGGACCCCTTCTTGTTCTGCGCGCACCACGTCGACGCCTACCCCAGCGGGAACGCCGACCAGGGCGTGGATCGAGCGGCCCTGCGCGGCCGGAGCCTGGGCTCGGACTTCGTGGCCCGCGACGGTTGGCGCATGTATCATGGCGAGATCGTTCCTGGTTTTCCACAGCACCCCCACCGCGGCTTCGAGACCGTGACGCTGGCTCGCAGCGGCTTCGTCGACCACAGCGACAGCCTGGGCGCCACCGCGCGCTTCGGTGAGGGCGACATCCAGTGGATGACGGCCGGCGCGGGCATCCAGCACGCCGAGATGTTCCCGCTCATCCAGCAGGACGCGGACAACCCCGCCGAGCTCTTCCAGCTCTGGCTGAACCTCCCGGCGAAGCACAAGATGGTCGAGCCGCACTTCGCGATGCACTGGTCCGAGGACCAGCCCCGGATCCAGGTCGTCGACGAGGAGGGCCCGAACACCGAGATCCTGGTGGCCGCTGGCGAGCTGGCAGGCCAGAAGGGGGCCGCCCCGCCGCCCTACTCCTGGGCCTCCGACCCGCTCAACGAGGTGGCGATCTGGAGCCTGCGCATGGACGCGGGCGCCCGCTACACGCTGCCGGCCGCCGGAGCGGGGCTGAACCGGGTGCTCTACTTCTTCAGCGGAAAGAGCCTGAAGGTGGACGGCAAGAAGATGCCGGTGATGGTGGGCCTGCAGCTGCGCTCGGACGCCGCGGTGGAGCTGCGAAACGGCACCGAGGACGCCGAGCTGCTGATGCTCCAGGGCAGGCCCATCGGCGAGCCGGTGGCGCAGCACGGGCCCTTCGTGATGAACACCCGCGCCGAGCTGCAGCAGGCGGTGGCCGACTACCGCAGCACCCACTTCGGTGGATGGCCCTGGTCTCGAGCCGACCCGGTGCACACCCGTGACAAGGGGCGCTTTGCGGTGCATGCTGACGGCACGATGGAGCGACCCGGAGAGAGCTGATGTGGCTGTGGACCCTGCTGGCCTGCCCATCGCCCCCGACCACGGACGGCTACGGCGGCGGCCCTTGCGGGGACGCCAGCCGCGAGCTCGGTGTGCTGGTCTGCCGCCACCGCATCGACACCTGGGATCAGTGGGACGGCCTGGCGGTGTCCGCCACGCCGGTGGACGAAGAGAGCTCCACCAAGTGGCTGATGCCCGCCGGGCCTGAAGCCAAGCTGCCGACCTTGTTCGCCAACTCCCAGATCTGGGACCTGCACAGCACGATGCTGGCGACGGCCTTCTCCGAGCAGCACCCTGGCATCACCCAGCGGGAGTACAGCCGCATGGTGCTGAACGACCCGCCCGTCTACTACAGCGGCAACCTCAGCGTCTTCATCCGCGCGGATGGCACGACCTTCCTGGGCTTCATCGTCTGGGACGACCCCGCCGATGCCTCCACGACCCAGACCTACGAGGAGGTGCTCGAGGTCTGGCGGGAGCTGGACAACTGCACCGATCTCGGGCCCTTGACCTTCGTGCCCAACAGCAGGAACCAGGAGGACGCCGCCGCGGAGTGGGACGCCCCCTTCGCCATCGCCGGCCGGGACGACAGCATCCCCTACGAGGTCTACAGCCCCGGCGAGGCCTTCGGCACCCTGAGGCTCCAGCCCCTGGACCAGCTGGCCCAGGCCGAAGAGGACGCGGCCTTCGGCTGGCAGGACATCCTGGTCCTGGACGAGGCGCCGCTGGATCTGGAGCGCATCGTCAGCGGCATCGTGACGGGCAGCCGCCAGGGGGAGCTGTCCCACCTGAACGTCCGCAGCGCCGCGAGGGGCACGCCCAACTGCTACCTGCGGGCGCCCTTCGACGCCCTGGCGGACTGGGAGGGCCAGCTGGTCCGCTTCGAGTGCGGTGACGACGACTGGGACGTGCGGGCCGCCACCGAAGAGGAGGCCGCGGCCTGGTGGGACGAGCTCCGACCCGAGCCGGTCACCGTGCCCTCGCCGGACTTCGAGACCACCGAGATCCTTGGACTGCTGGACCTGGACACCTCCACCTCCGGGGCCCGTGACGCCGCCGTCGCGGCCTACGGCAGCAAGGGCAGCAACCTGGCCACGCTCTACCAACGCATCGACGCCGACCTGCAGCTCAACGGGTTCCTGGTGCCCATGGCGCTGTATCGGGACCAGATGACGGCCGGAGGCCTGCAGGAGCGCATCGAGGCCCTGCACGGCGACGAGGCCTTCCTGTCGGACCCGGCCCAGCGCCGGCGGGACCTGGAGTCCCTGCGCGACGACATCCAGGCCAGCGAGGTCGATCCCGGCACCGTCACGGCCCTGTACGAGGCCATCGTCGCCTCCGAGGGCAGCGACCGGGTGATGGTGCGCTTCCGCAGCAGCAGCAACGCCGAGGACAGCCTGGAGTTCAGCGGCGCCGGCCTGTACGACAGCACCAGCGTCTGCGCGGCTGACAGCTTCGACAGCGACGAGGACGGACCCAGCCTCTGCGACGCCGACCAGCCCGAGGAGCGCACGATCGAGCGCGGCCTGCTCAAGGTGCAGACGAGCCTCTAAAAGGTCTCGGCCTGGGAGGAGCGCGCCTGGTACGGCATGGACCAGCTCCAGGTCGCCATGGGCGTGCTGGTGGACACGCGCAGCAAGGACGAGCAGGCCAACATCGTGGCCTTCACCGGCCTGCCGTCCGACCCCGACGACGGGCGCTTCCTCGTCAACGCCCAGGTGGGCTGGCTGGACGTGGTCAGCGCCGAGAGCGGCGTGTGGCCGGAGCGCACCCTGCTCGAGCTGTCCTCGAGCGGACAGGTGTCCGAGATCGTTCGGATCGACGGCAGCAGCGAGGCCGACGAGGTGCTCTCGGACGCCCGCCTGGAGGAGCTCGGTGAGGAGCTCTGGACCGTCCGGCAGGTCTATCCGGACCAGGGCTCGGCCATGCTCGACACCGAGTGGAAGGTGCTCGAGGACGGTCGGCTCATCATCAAGCAGGTGCGGCCCTTCGTGGCGGACTGAACGCGACGGCTGGACAAGGGACAGCGACTGCGGTCTCCTCGCCCGGCACCCACGGCCCGAGACCGCCATGATTCTGGTCGCCCTGCTCCCGACCTCCCTCGCCGACACGGCGCTCGACACCGCCTGGTCCTGTCCAGGGGCCGTGGTCACGGGCACGGTGCCCCGCTCCGGGCAGATCGACGTGCCCCTCGACCTCGCCCCGGCTTTGCTGTGGTCCGACGGGTGTGGCGGCGGGGGGAATCGCCGAGCAAGGTCACGACCCGGACGGGGCCAGCATCCTGCTGCTCGTGGACGAGGACGGCCGGCGCTGGGGTCGGCCTTGCCCTGGCCGGCCTCCTCGTGCTCCGTCGACGGCAGTCCCGTGCGGCCCGAGTGTGACATCGCCGTCGTGATCCGATCTGACCGAACAACCCAGGTCAGGTGAT
>CALGIB010000003.1 GCA_937915955.1 uncultured Pseudomonadota bacterium | reverse complement strand
ACGGCGCGACGTTGATCCTGGTGGACGACGTGCTCTTCACCGGCCGCACGGTCCGCGCGGCGCTCGATCTGCTGATGGACTTCGGCCGCCCAGCCTGCATCAAGCTGGCCGTCCTGGTCGATCGAGGCCACCGTGAGCTGCCTGTCGCGGCCGACTTCGTGGGGCGCCGGCTCGAGACCTCGAAGGGCGATCGTGTGACGGTTTCCTTCGTCGAAGACGGGTCGGAGGCGGACTCGATTACGGTCGAGGCCCGCTCGGCCTGACCGCGCGCCGAGGCGCTGGGAGCACACGGTGAAGCGCAAGGATCTCCTCGGCCTGCGAGATGTCCCCGCCGAGGAGATCACTCGGATCCTGGACACCGCGGCTCGCTTCCGCGAGGTCAGCCGGCGTCGCATCAAGAAGGTGCCTACGCTTCGGGGCCGGACGGTGGTCTCGGCCTTCTTCGAGAACTCCACGCGGACGAAGCTCAGCTTCGACCTGGCGGCCAAGCGGCTCTCCGCGGACACCGTCGGCTTCTCCGCCTCGAGCTCGTCCACGAAGAAGGGCGAGACGCTGATGGACACGGCGCGCAACATCGCCGCGATGGCGCCGGATCTGGTCATCCTTCGGCACGGCTGCGCGGGCGCGGCCCACATGCTGGCCCGCGGCTTCGACTTCAGCGTGATCAACGCCGGTGACGGCATCAACGAGCACCCCACCCAGGCCCTGCTGGACATGCTCACGATGCGGGACCACCTGGGCAGCCTCGAGGGCCGCACCGTCGCCATCGTCGGGGACGTGATCCACAGCCGCGTGGCCCGCTCGAACATCTACGGCCTCCCGACCATGGGCGCGCGGGTGCTGCTGGCCGGGCCAGGCACGATGTGCCGTCCCGAGCTCGCGCGGCCCGGGGTCGAGGTCCGGCATCGCATCGACGATGTGCTGGAAGAGGCCGACGTCATCATGATGCTGCGTATCCAGCGCGAGCGGCTGGACCGCGCGATGCTGCCCAGCAGCCGCGAGTACAGCCACCTCTACGGCCTGGACGCCAAGAAGCTCGCCCGGGCCTCGGACAAGGTGCTGGTCATGCACCCCGGGCCGATCAATCGAGGCGTCGAGATGAGCCCCGAGGTGGCCGACGGACCGCGCTCGGTCATCATGGAGCAGGTCACCAACGGCGTCGCCGTTCGCATGGCGCTGCTCTTTCTGCTCTTGGACGGAGGCGAGGATGAGCACGCTCAAGCTTGAGGGTGGTCGAGTCCTCTGCCCGGCCAGCGGTCGGGACGAGCGCGCGGACGTCCTGATCCGCGACGGCCGTGTCCAGGCGGTCGGCGCAGGTCTCGGGCCCGCAGACGAGCACCTGGACTGCTCAGGTGCCGTGGTCTGTCCTGCCCTGGTGGACCTCGACGCGGAGCTGGGGGATCCCGGCATCACCTGGCGGGAGACGCTCGAGACCGGCTCTCGGGCCGCTGCCGCGGGCGGCTTCACCGCCGTCCTGGCCTCACCAGCCACCGACCCGACCGTGGACGACGCCGCCATCGTGCGGGAGCTCGCGAGCCGCGCCAAGGACGAGGCCTGCATCGAGGTCCTCGTTGCCGGCGGCCTCACCCAGGGACTCCGCGGCGAGGAGCTGGCCGAGCTCGGGCTCATGGCCGAGGCCGGGGCGGTGGCCTTCAGCAACGGAGATCGCCTGGTCCCGGACTCGCTGGTGCTCCGCAACGCGCTGCTCTACGCCCGGCCCTTTGGGCTCCCCGTGCTGCTCAGGGCGGGAGAGGAGGCGCTCGAGAGCGTGGCCTCGATGCACGAAGGCCCGGCCTCGCTGCTGGCGGGGCTGCGAGGGCTGCCCGCCGCTGCCGAGGAGCTGGCGGTCGCCCGCCTCATCTCGATGGCGCGCTACACGGGCGCCCACATCCACATCCTGGGCATCACCGCCGCGCTCGCGGTGGCCTGGCTGAGGCGCGCCCGGCAGGAGGGTGTGCCCATCACCGGGACCACCATCGCCCTGCACACGCTGCTGACCGACCAGGCCGTGCTGGACTCCTGCTACGACTCGAACACCCGCCTGCTGCCGCCGCTGCGCGAGGAGTCCGACCGTCGCGCGGTCCTGGACGCCCTCAGGGACGGGACCCTGCTGGGAGCGAGCTCGGGGCACCGCCCGCGAACGCTCGTGGACAAGGAGCTGGAGTTCTCCCATGCCCGCCCTGGCGCGGTCGGCCTGGAGACCGCGCTGGCCTGCGTGCTCGCGGGATCGGGGGACCTGTCGGTCGCGATCCGCGCGCTGTCCACGGGCCCGGCGCGCTTGCTGGGCCTGGATCGACGCGTGGCCGAGGGTGCCCCCGCCGAGCTCGCGGTCGTCGAGGGCGAGGGCACCTGGACGGTCGATCCCGTGCGCTTCCACAGCAAGTGCCGCAATACGCCGCTGACGGGACGCAGCCTCCCCGGCCGGGTCCGGCACACCCTGCATCAGGGCCGGGTCGTCCACAGCGTCTTGTGATAGGTGTCAGGAATGCAGCGAAACCCGATCACGCCAGAGGGCTACGAGCGCCTCACGGCCGAGCTGAAGCACTACAAGTCCGTCCTGCGTCCCGAGTGTGTCGTAGCCATCGCCGAGGCGCGGGCCCACGGCGATCTCTCCGAGAACGCCGAGTACGACACCGCCAAGGACCGCCAGGGCATGGTCGAGGCCAAGATCGCCCACATGGAGACCCGCGTCGCGACCGCCGAGGTCATCGACGTCTCCAAGGTCCCCAAGACCGGTCTGATCATCTTCGGCACGACCGTGGATCTGCTCAACGTCGACACCGAGGAGGAGGTCACGTACCGCATCGTCAGCGACTACGAAGCCGACGTGAAGCTGGGCCTGATCTCCTACACCTCGCCCATCGGTCGCGCGCTCATCGGCAAGGCCGAGGGTGAAGAGGTGCGGGTCCAGGCCCCGGGCGGCGAGCGGGCCTACGAGATCCTCGAAGTCAAGTACACCTGATCATGCAGGCTCCGCGAGGTCTGGGGCGGGTTCGTCGAGCGCTGGCGCACGCCGCGCGCGAGGACGGCGCCTGGCTCTGGTCGCACCGGTGGATCGAGCGGACATGCGGCCCTCTGCTCGAGCAGGCCGCCGCCGAGCTCGAGGGAGACCAGGGGCTGACCCAGGCGGTACAGGCGCTCTCCGGTCTGGACGGGCTGCCCTGGACGGAGCGACTCGCGCCTCTTCAGTCCGCGGTCATGCACCTCGACGCTTGCCTGGCGGAGCTCGAGTCGCGGCAGCCAGAGACCCTGCCCAGCGTCGAGCTGGTGCAGCTCCCGGACGAGCCCCAGCCCGCCCCAGCGGCACCCCCCGAGCCGGCCAAGCCGAAGACCCGGCACGCGCTCGGTGCTCCGGGCGCCACAGGACGGCCGGTCAGCGCGCTGGACGGCGTCTCGCCTCAGCTGCTCGAGGATCTCGCGGACGGCGGCATCGAGACCATCGCGGAGCTGCTCCGTCTCCTGCCCGAGGAGCAGGAGATCCTGGACCTCGCCGAGCCGGACGCGCCCTGGCCCGACGACGGCGAGACCCTGGCGCTCTCGGGCACGATCCTGGCTCGCTGGACGCGCTTTGGCCCACTGGGTCGCGCCGAGGAGCTGGATCTGGCCTGCGGCGAGCGGGTGGTGCGGTGTCACTGGCACGGCCAGGGCCCGCCCGACCTGCCCGGGGCTGGAGAGGTCACCCTCGTCGGCCGCGCCGAGTTCGTGGATGAGCGTCGGGTGCTCTACGAGGCGATGATCTGGGCCCAGGACGCCCGCGGCCGGGTCCGCCGGCCAAAGTACGGGGTGGAGGAGGTCGACGACGCCGATCTCTGGCGCTTGATCCGTCTGGCGCTCTCCGAGCACGGCGACGAACTGCTGGACCCGATCCCGCGAGCGATCCTGCAGTCGGCCCGCATCTCGGACATCGAGACGGCCCTCGTCGAGACCCACGTACCGACCTCGGGGACCGCCCACGGTCGGCAGCGTTGGGCCTTCGAGGAGCTGCTCTACTACCAGATCGCCGCCGCGGCGAGGAAGCCCGTTCAGCTCCGAGGTCTGCCCCATCCGCTCAAGCACGAGGTGGTCGGTCGCCTCCAGCAGCAGCACGGCATCGTGCTGAACGACCAGCAGGAGCTGGTCTTCGACGAGATCCGCCGCGACCTGCGCAAGCCCTGGGCGATGACGCGCCTGCTCCAGGGCGACGTGGGCTCGGGCAAGTCGATCGTGGCGATGCTGGCGGCCCTAACCGTGGCCGAGGGCAAGGCGCAGGTCTGCTTCCTGGCGCCCGATCGCACCTCGGCGATCCACCGCTACCTCTACGCCGAGCCCGTCCTGCGCTCACTCGGGCTCGTGCCGCAGCTGCTGGTCGACCCGCCAGCCGAGGCGCAGATCGACGCCCTGCGTCGCGGCGAGTCCAACTGCGTCTTCGCAACGCACGAGCTCGTCAAGGCCTTCCCCGACTTCAAGAAGCTCGGCCTGGTCATCGTCGAAGAGCGCAGCGCCTTCGGTCAGCTGGACCGGGCCGCGCTGGCCCAGAAGGGGGTCCACCCGGATCTGCTGGTCGTCACGGCCGTGCCGATCCCGGTGGGGCTGACCTTCACGCTGTTCAGCGACCACGACATCAGCGTGCTCTCCGATCCCGACCGACAGCTTGTTCAGGCGCGCGTCCGGCAGCCGGATCAGCGCGCCGAGGCCTACGCCGAGCTCCGCTCGCGCCTGGACGCCGGACGCCAGGCCTACATCGCCTTCCCAGTGCTGAACGGCCAGGACGACTTGCTGCCGGTGCAGCGCGCTCGCCAGCTGGTCGCTGCGCTCGGGGCCGAGGCCGTGCCCGGTCGCCGGGTCGCGCTGTACCACGGCGGAATGAGCCGCGAAGACCAGTTCCGGGTGTTCTCGGACTTCCAGCATCGCCGCATCGACGTGCTCGTCGCGACCACGCTGATCGAGGACCTGCCCGAGGTGGCCAACGCCACGGTCATGCACGTCGAGCACGCGGATCGCTACGACCTGGTGCGGCTGCACCGGCTCCGAGGGCACGTGGCCCGGGGCCGGGAGCCGGGCCTCTGCAACTTCGTGCTCTCCGAGCAGCCGGACGAGGAGGGGCTCAAGCTCGTGGAGCTGATCTCGCGGGAGCAGGACGGCTTCGCGGTCGCCGAGCAGGACCGCCTCGTCCGAGGCGACTCCGCGCTGCTGGGCGGGCGCGAGGGTGAGCTGCCCGAGTTCCAGGCGGCGGACACCTCCCGGGACAGGACCATGCTGCTGCGCGCCCGACGGGCGGCGCTGGGCGTGCTCAAGGCCGACCCGGACCTGCGGCAGCGGGTCAACCGCCTGATCGCCAAGAGCGTGCGCGAGCGCCACCCCGAGCTGATGGGTGAGACGGCCAAGGAGGGGCGGCGCTCGCGGTCGCGCAGCCGCCGTCGCCGCCGTCGTCCGGGCGGCGGAGACTCCGACCGGTGAGGGCCACGGCGAGTGTCGACATCGACGCCCCGCTCACGCTCGTGCGCGACGTCATCGTCGACTTCGCCGCCTACCCGAGCTTCCTCGAGACCACGACCAGGGTCGAAGTCCTCAGCGCCGGGTCCGACCGCTGGGAGGTGCGCTTCTGGCTGCGGCTGGTGCGGGAGATCGCGTACACACTTGAGCTGGTTGAGCGGCCCGGTCCGGTCCCAGGCTCGCTGCGCATCGAGTGGACGCTCGTTCAGGGTGCCTTCCGAGCCAACGACGGCTGCTGGGAGCTGACGTCCGAGGGCCCCGACCGGACCCGCGCCCTCTACGAGGTGGACTTGAAGCTCGGCATGTACGTGCCGCGCAGCATCCTGAACTCCATCCTCGAGGTCAGCTT
>CALGIB010000002.1 GCA_937915955.1 uncultured Pseudomonadota bacterium | reverse complement strand
AACAGCCACGCCACCAGGGCGAGCAGCAGATGCAGCATCAAACACAGCTCCCGATGCGCGCAGGGTATCAGCTGGCGCCGGGTACCCGCGTGTCTCCTCGACGACGTGTCACGCCCTTTGCGTCCAGCCACTCCAGCAGCGGAATGGCCCCTCGACGCGCCAGGCCCGAGAGTTCCTTGAAGCGCCCGGGAGACAGCTCGCCGTCGTCCGCCAGCACCTGACGCACCCCGGCGACCAGCTCCTCGAGCGCGGCGCTGGCGTAGAAGCGTGGCCCGGCCTTTTCCACACGCCCCCACTCCTGGGCCAGGTTCAGCAGCTCGTCGAGCGGGGTCACGCCCTCGATCTCCTGGGCCTTGAGGCCCTCCCAGCGCGAGGCGGTCAGCTGCTCGAGCAGCGCGTCGAAGGCCGCCTGCTGCGTGGAATCGAGGCGCACCTGCCAGTCGGGTCGGCGCAGGCGCGGCCCCTCGACCTCCACCCGTGCAAGCTCGGTCAGGCGGCCCACCAGGGCGTCGAAGGCGGCGGGGCTCAGAGCCTCGAGGCGGCCTCGGCGCAGGCTGCGGCGGCCCGCTCCCAGCGCCAGCGGCTGCTGCTCGTGGAAGCCGTCCAGCTCGGCCAGCAGGGCCTGCTCGAGCTCAACCACCGCCCCGGGGGCCAGCACGCGGTCGCCCAGGACCAGGCCCTGGACCAGGCCGCGGTCCTCGGCCTCCTTGCGCGACAGACCCGCCAGGCCCGCCCGCTCCAGCAGCACCACGCGCTCGCCCTCGGCCAGACGGCGCAGCTGCTCGGCGGCCTCGAGGAAGCCCCGCCGCTTGGCCTTGGGGGCCCAGGGGTCCAGCACCTGGCCTCCACCCAGGGTGGTCACCGGGGACTCCCGGCGCAGCACGAAGCGGTCGCCCGGCAGGCAGGCCAGGGGCTCGGCCGTGCGCAGCTGGACGAAGCGCTCCTGGCCCGGGACCAGGTCCCCGTCCAGGCCGTGGGCGACAGCCATGACCTCGGTGGTGCCCAGCAGCAGCCGCACCGAAGCCCCGCTCTCCAGCGCCGGCGCGCCCGCCAGGTGCCGGTAGCGCACGTCCACGATCGAGCAGACCGGGACCTGCCCGGGGCTGGCCAGGACCGTGCCGCGGGGCAGCTCCGAGCGCTCGACCCCCGCCAGGTTCAGCGCCGTGCGCAGGCCGGCGTGGCTCTCCCCGCACTTCTCGCCGTGCACCTGGATGCCCCGCACCCGCACCTTCTCCTGCGAGGGCAGCAACCAGAGCTCCTCGCCGTCCTGAACCCGCCCCGACAGCGCCGTCCCGGTGACCACGGTGCCGAAGCCGCGCTGCAGGAAGGTGCGGTCCACGGGCAGGCGGAAGGGCCCGTCCAGGCTCCGGGGTGACAGCTCCAGCGCGTCGATGGCCGCCAGGATCCCCGGCAGGCCCAGGCCCGTCTCGGCCGAGCTGATCAGCACCGGCGCGCGCTCCAGGAAGCTGCCCTCGAGCGCATCGAGCGCGTCCTCCTGCGCGAGCTCCAGCATCTCCTCGTCGACCAGGTCGGCCATCGTCAGCACGACCAGGCCGCGCCGCACGCCGAGCAGGCCCAGGATGTCCAGGTGCTCGCGGGTCTGGGGCATCACGCCCTCGACCGCGCTGACGCACAGCAGCACCGCGTCGATGCCCGAGGCCCCGGCGATCATCGTGCGGACGAGCCGCTCGTGGCCCGGCACGTCCACGAAGGAGGCCCGGCGCCCCGAGGGCAGGGCCAGCGAGGTGAAGCCCAGCGCGATGGTGATGCCGCGCTGGCGCTCCTCGGGCAGGGCGTCCAGGTCCACCCCGGTGAGGGCGCGCACCAGCGAGGTCTTGCCGTGGTCGATGTGACCGGCGGTGCCGACCACGAAGGTCTCGGGGCGAGCGGTCTCGACGCTCATCTCAGCCCGTCGTCAGGGCGCGGAACACGTCCTCGAGGTTGCTGCGCTCCTGGCGCAGCTCCACGAGCACCAGCCCGGCCCTGGAGGCCGCCTGGAACAGCTGCGGGCGCAGCTCCTCGTCGGCGCGCACGACCAGCTTGAGCTCGTCGTCGAACTGGGGCGAGCCGGTGGCGCGGCTCACCGAGGCCACGCCGGGCACCGCCTGGAAGGTGGCCACGACCGCCTCGGCCGACAGCTTCACCGCGCCGGGGATGACGGTCAGGTGCACGACCTCGCCCGCCTGGGTGGCGGTCACCTCGTCCGTGGGCCCGTCCGCGACGATCAGGCCCTCGTTGATGATGAGGACCCGGTCGCAGCTGGCCTGCACCTCGGGGAGGATGTGGGTGGAGAGCACCACCGTCTTGCTCCGGCCGAGCTCGCGGATGAGCTCGCGGATGTCGACGATCTGGTTCGGATCCAGGCCCGACGTGGGCTCGTCCAGGATCAGGATGTCGGGGTCGTGGAGGATGGCCTGGGCCAGCCCGACGCGCTGCTTGTAGCCCTTGGACAGGGTGCCCACGACCTGCTGCCGGCGGTCCAGTAGGCCCGTGCGCTGCAGGGCCTTCTGCTTGGCGGCCGCCAGCTCGCTGCGGGCCAGGCCCCGCACCTGACCGACGAAGTCCAGGTAGTCCTCGACCCGCATGTCCGGGTAGACCGGGGCCGCCTCGGGCAGGTAGCCCAGCTTGCGGCGGGCCTCGACGGGATCCTCGAGCACGTCGACGCCACAGACCCTGGCGGAGCCGCTGCTGGGCGAGATGAAGCCCGTCAGGATCTTCATCGTCGTGGACTTGCCCGCCCCGTTGGGCCCGAGCAGGCCGACGACCTCGCCCTTCTCGATCTGGAAGTCCACACCACCGAGCGCGACGAGGTCGCCGTAGCGCTTGGCCAGACCCTGGACCTCGATCATCGACATCAGTTCGCTCTCCTCGGGCCGACTGCTGCGTACATCCGGTAGCATCCTGACTATCCGCGAGGTCCGATCTTGCCGAAGAAGCGCATCCTCGAGGTCACGCCCGAAGGCTTACCTCGACTGTCCTGGAACGAGCTGGACGTGACCCAGCTGAGCCGGGTCGTGGACGCGCTGGACTACCTCAAGACGGGCATGGCCGACGTGGTCGCCGTCCACAGTCGCTGCGAGGGCATGGCCGAGCTGTTGGACAGCGCCGGCGACGTGCCGGTGGTGGTGGTCTCCGATCGCCCCTCGGTGGCCGAGGCGGTGGCCTCGATGAAGGCCGGCGCCGCGGACTACGTGCCCTTCACCAGCGCCGAGGCCGCCTGCCTGGGCGCCGTCGCCGGCCGACGCCCGGAGGACCGCGAGCAGGTCCGCATGCAGCTGGCCGCGACGCAGACCGCGCTGGTGGAGCGCGAGCGCCTGGCGATGGTGGGCCAGCTCGCCGCCGGCGTGGCCCACGAGATCAACAACCCCTCGGCCTTCGTGGTGGCCAACCTCGAGGAGCTGCGGGCCAGCCTGCGCGACATCCGTGAGCTGCTGAAGGCCACGATGGAGGCCTCGGTCGCGGCCGGGGACCAGATGCAGCTGCTGCGCATCCAGCGCCTCAGCGACGCCGCGAACTACCCCGAGATCATCCCCGACATGCTGGGCATGCTGCACGAGTCCCTGATCGGCATGACGCGCATCCGAAACATCGTGCAGGACCTCAAGGGCTTCTCGATCACCGACGACGACGACCGCGTCCCCGCCGACGTGCGCCGCCTGCTGGAGCGCAGCATCGGCCTGACCCAGAGCGAGCTGCGCTTCCGCGGCCGCATGGAGACCCGCATCGAGCGCACCCCGCCGGTGCTCTGCTCGCCGGGCCGCATCAGCCAGGTCTTCGTGCACGTGCTGAGCTTCCTGATGGACATCGAGGTGCCGCGCGGGCAGGACCGCCGCTTCGTGATCCACTGCGACACCGAGGACAGCTGGGTGGTGATTCGCTTCGGGGACACCGCCGCGCGCCTCAGCGAGGAGCAGCTCTCCCGCATCTGGGAGCCCAGCCCCAGCCGCCCCGAAGCCACCCGGACCGGCCTGGGCCTGGCGATCTGCACCGAGATCGTGCGCCGGCACGAGGGCGAGATCGACATCGGCCAGAGCGAAGGCGGCCTGACCGTCACCGTGCGCCTGCCGACCATCGCGCCGGCCTCGCCCACCAGCTTCGCGCTGATCCTGGACGAGGACCTGGACAGCTCCGATCCCCTGTCCGAGGCCTCCATCCTGGTCGTCGACGACGAGCCCTCCCTGATCAACAGCCTGCGCCGGGTCCTGCGCCGGGTCCGCAGCTTCAGCGCCGCCAGCAGCGGGCGCAACGCGCTGGACCAGATCGAGGCGGGGGCCAACCCGGACCTCATCCTCTGCGACCTCATGATGGGCGACCTCTCGGGCGCGGACCTGTTCGAGATCCTGACCCGGGACCACCCCGTGCTGGCCGATCGCGTCGTCTTCATCACCGGCGGGGCCTTCACCGAGCGCACGCGTCGCTTCGCGGAGCTGCACGCCGATCGCGTGCTGATCAAGCCCCTGTCGCCCGAAGAGCTGCGCGTCCGCCTGCGCAAGGCGCTGACCGACCGGGCCTGAGGCCCGCCTGAAGGCCGCTCAGCTTTGACGACGCCCCAACAGAGAGCCGGCTACAGTCACTGGCCTCACCGGAGCTCCTATGTTCGTCCTGGCCCTCATCGCATGCAGCAACGACTACCTGGTGGTGGACGCCGCCGACACCGGTGAAGCGGACGTCGTCGACGACGGCATCTCCGAGGAGACCTGGGACGGCGCGACGCTGCAGATCCTGAGCCCCCAGTCCGGCGAGTTCATCCCCTGGGAGCAGGGCGGCCACTTCGAGGCCCAGATCGTGGACGCCGAGGGCGAGCCGCTGCCCTTCGAGGACATCGCCTGGGAGTCCACCGAGGGCGGCTGGACCGGCGCGGGCCTGAGCTTCGACGCTGACGACCTCGAGGTGGGCAAGCAGGACTTCACGGCGCTGGCCCACCTGCCCAACGGCGATCGCCTCCGCTACACCGTGGGCGGCGTGCTGGTGCAGAGCGAGTACGCCGGCACCTACGCCGGCACCATGCGCGTCGACGTCGCCATGGACGCCTACACGGTGGCCTGCGCGGGCGCCTCGGCCCTGGTCATCGACCCCTACGGCGAGGCGGTGCTGGGCGACGCCAGCTGCCTGCTGTCCTTCCAGGGCTTCGACCTGGACGGCGTGTTCTCGCTGGACGCGGAGAACGACGTCGGCGACGTGGCGGGCGACATCTCGATCGAGATCTACGGCTTCGAGATCCCGATGACCCTGGAGGGCGAGGTCAGCTCCGACGGCGAGTTCTTCGCCGAGTTCGAGGGCGACGCCTACGGCTACGGCAGCTTCGCCGGCGAGCTGGACCTGGTGCGCGTCAGCCGCGACACGAGCTACGGCGAGTAGGCCGACTACTCAGCCGGGCTGTAGCTGAGGTAGGCGTCCTGGAAGGCCTGGATGCGCTCGGCGTTGGCGCCGAAGTCCCCCTTGCCCTCGCGGCTGGCTGAGCGGACCTTGACCTGGGACGCCTTGGGGCCGTGCTCGGCCACCGAGATCCACACGTCGTCGACCCAGCGACCGCTGGGCGTGACCGCCTCGCAGTGCAGCAAGAAGGGCTCGGGCGTCTCGCAGCTCTGCCAGCCCGGCATCTGACCGGCCACCGCCTCGGCCCGTCGCATGGCCGTGCTGGGGCCGACCGTGGGGTACAGGCTCTGAAGCTCGGGATAGGCTTCGCTCTCGCCGCTCGTGACGTCGTTGACGGTCAGTCCTCGGCATGCCAGCAGCATCCACCACATGACCCGGCCTCTATCCGATGCTGAACTGCAAGACCGCGCTGGTCGCCAGCCAGATCCTCACGGGGCTCGGCCCCGAGGCCCGCCCCGAGACCGTGGGCTACATCGACGACGTCACCACCGGCGTGCGCTGCCACTACCAGACCGAAGCCAGCGTCGATCTCTGCGACGCGGTCTTCGCCGCCTTCACCGACGCGCGCACCGCCCAGCACGGGCTGGGCTGGCCCGAGCCCCCCACCGACGTGCAGGCTGGGGGTAGCTCGGCCCCGGACGTCTACCTGCACCGGGACGCCGAGTGGGGGGCCTACGTCAGCAGCTCGTACATCGACGCCGATCCCGACGACGGGCGCACGGGCGCGGCCTCGTACATGGTGCTGGACCCCCGCATCCCCAGCGACGAGTTCGGGGCCTACGTGGCCCACGAGTACAACCACATGCTGCAGTTCGGCATGGACTACAACGAGCCCTCCCTGCCGCCCTGGGAGGGCGCGGCCACCCGCGCCGAGGAGGTGACCTACCCGGGCTTCGGCTCCGCGGCGACGGTCGCGCCCGACTACCAGGCCACGCCCTGGGCCGGCGCGCTCAGCGACGGCTACGCGCTCTACGACCTGTCCAACCAGTTCTGGTCCTTCTACGAGTACGGCAGCGTGCTGTGGTTCGACGACCTGCGCGAGGAGCACGGCGTCAACGCGCTGGAGTTCTGGTGGGCCATGACCCAGGAAAAGGACGTCAACGAGCCCGACGTGCTGGACGCCTACGACGAAGTCACCGGCGACGGACGCCAGGCCTTCATCGACTTCGGCGTGCGGCGAGCGGCCTTCGGCACTGACGCGGCGCCGGCCTGGGCCGACATCTACGCCGACGCGCCGCTGGGCATCGAGGGCGAGCTTGCCATGGACGGGAGCGTCAGCGCCGAGTGGGGCGTCTACCAGTGGGGCTTCATCGCGGTGGACCTGCAGGACACCGGGCTGCTGTCACTGACCGTCGATGAGAGCCTGGACTGGGCGGTGGTCTCAGCCGACAGCGGCGAGGAGATCGGCTTCCCGGCCGTGGTGTCCGCCGGCGAGCGCGTGCTGATCTTCAACTTCGGCGGCCCCGACTACGACGGCGACACCCGGCGCAGCGCCGCCGAGCTGACGGTCACCCTGTCCGAGGCGCCCGAGGACAGCGGCCTGGACAGCGACCCGGGCCCCGCGGACACCGGCGAGGAGCCCGG
>CALGIB010000001.1 GCA_937915955.1 uncultured Pseudomonadota bacterium | reverse complement strand
AGGGGTTGGCCGGGGCTCGCTCGCCGCGGAACAGCGCGTAGACCAGGTAGCCGAGGATCATGAAGAGGCCAGCGGCGAACAGGAAGCTGCCGATCGTGCTCAGCTGCATCATGTGCTCGAACTGGTCGGCGTACTGGTGGTACCGGCGGGGCATGCCCTGGCTACCCGCGATGAACTGCGGGAAGAAGGTCAGGTTGTAGCCGATGAAGCTGATGAGGAAGGCCAGCTTGGCGGCCGCCTCGTTGAACATCGTGCCCGTGATCTTGGGCCACCAGTGGTGCATCGCGGCGATGAGCGCGAAGAGCACGCCGCCCATCATCACGTAGTGGAAGTGCGCGACGACGAAGTAGGTGTCGTGGAGGTGCACGTCCGTACCGACGTTGGCCAGGAAGAGCCCCGTGAGGCCGCCGATCAGGAAGATCCAGATGAAGCCCAGCGTGTAGAACATCACGGTGTTGTAGCGAACCGAGCCCTTCCAGAGGGTGGCGATCCAGCTGCAGACCTTGATGGCTGTGGGCACTGCGACGAAGAAGGTCAGGAAGCTGAAGATGGCCCCCGACAGCTCGGACTGGCCCGAAACGAAGAGGTGGTGGCCCCAGATGAGGAAGCCGACGCCGGCGATGGCGACGGAGCTACCCGCGATGGCCATGTAGCCGAAGATGTGCTTGCGGCTGTGGACCGTCACCGTCTCGCTGATGACGCCGAAGGCCGGCAGCACCATGACGTAGACGACAGGGTGGCTGTAGAACCAGAAGAAGTGCTGGAACAGCACCGGGTCGCCGCCCAGCGCCGGGTCGAAGATGCCGATGCCCAGCGCCCGCTCGAAGATGAGCAGGAAGAGGGTGATGGCGATGACCGGCGTGGCCAGGACCTGGATCAGGCTGGTCGCGTAGATGGCCCACAGGAACAGCGGCATGCGCTTCCAGGTCATCCCTGGCGCCCGCATCTTGTGGATGGTGACGATGAAGTTCAGGCCCGTCAGGATGGAGCTGAAGCCCAGCGTGAAGGCGCCAGCCAGGGCGGAGATGACCGAGCCGTCGCTGTGGCCGCTGGAGTAGGGCGTGTAGAAGGTCCAGCCCGTGTCGATGCCGCCGTTGACCAGCGTGTAGACCATGAAGACGGCGCCGAACAGGTAGATCCAGAAGCTGAGCAGGTTCAGCTTCGGGAAGGCCACGTCCTTGGCGCCCAGCTGCAGCGGCAGGACGAAGTTGGCGATGCTGGCCGGGATGGCCGGCACCAGCACGAGGAACACCATCACCGCGCCGTGCAGCGTGAACATCTTGTTGTAGGTGTTCGCGCTGAACAGGTCTCCTTCGGGGGTGAAGAGCTCGGCCCGCACGCCAAGGGCTAGCAGGCCGCCGACCAGGAAGAAGGAGAGGATGGTGACGAGGTACATCACGCCGATCCGCTTGTGATCGACGGTGAAGAGCCAGGAGCCGATGCCCTTGGTCGCGTTGAGGTAGTTGCTGCCGGGAGCGTGCCCGTGCTCTTGGGTCGCTGGTGCGGTGGTGCTCATCGCGGGCTCACTTCAGGCTCTTGATGTAGTCGATGAGGGCCGCGGTCTCGTCGTCGGAGAGCTGGCCCGCGAAGGGAGGCATCGTCGGCGCGTACCCAGCGACGATCTTGGTGGCGGGGGACATGATCGACTCCCGCAGGTAGTTGTCGTCGACGGTGACGCTGCCGCCACCCTCGAGCGCCTCGTCCCGACCCATCAGGTCGTTCAGGGGAGGCCCGACGAGGCGGGAGCCGTTGGTGGCGTGGCAGCCGCCGCAGCCCTTCTTGGTGAAGAGGTCCTCGCCCAGGGCCACCCCGGTCAGGGGGCCCTGGGTCTGCTTGGACTCGACCCAGCGGTCCCAGCGCTCGGGGGACACGACCTCGACCTCGGAGAGCATGACGCTGTGCCCGTCCCCGCAGAACTCGGTGCAGTAGACGCGGTGCTTGCCCGGCTCGGGGGCGTTGAACCAGAGCGCCGTGTAGCGGTTCGGGACCACGTCGTGCTTGATGCGGAAGTCGGGCACGAAGAAGCTGTGCAGGACGTCCTTGCTGTACATGGTCAAGCGGACGTTCGTTCCGGCGGGGGCGATGAGCGTGTCGCTCTCGATGCCCAGGTCCGGGTACTGGTAGAACCAGGACCACTTCTGGGCGACCACGCGCACGTCCATCGAGTCCGCAGGCGGGACCGAGGAGTCGATGTACACGTTGAGGCCCATCACGAAGATGACGATGGACATCACCGTCGGCACCGAGGCCCAGGCCAGCTCGAGGGAGTGGCTGCCCTTGGTCGGGTGCGTCCGCTGGTTCTCGCTCTTCTGCCGGTAGGCGATGGCGAGGTAGATGGTCGCGCCCATCAGCAGGACGAACAGGATGACCGTCGTCCAGTAGACCAGGTAGAAGACGTCGTCGATATCAGGGGCCAGCGTCGAGGCCTGGGGCGGCATCCAGAAGGTGCCTCCCTTGCCTGCGAGCGCCTGCCCGACGAGGAGCAGGGTCATGAACTCGTCCGGTTGAGCCAGGTCTTCTCCCGGC